>NZ_JBSFRU010000383.1:0-5658 GCF_053589395.1 Nocardia sp. NPDC003345 | reverse complement strand
CTCACGTATACATCACGGCGTAGCTGCTCCTGATTCTGAAGGGCCTCGGCGAAACGTTGCCCCAAAGAGCAACCCGGGGCTGCCGCGTTGCTCGAAATCACCACTATCGGCCGGCCCTCTCCGGATACGGCCAACCGGCGGATATCACTGTCGTTCGAGACCACTCGGGCGAACATTTCCGGTGAAAGCGCCATGATCGAACCATCCGCAGTGTTGTCCCCGTGTAGTGAAGACGGGGATACGTCCGCGTTGACATAGAAGACATCCAGCTCGGGATCCGAATCGGCGTGAAGTATTATCGGCCTTTTCGATGGCCAAGCCGATAGGGACGCGTGAAAATCTTTTACCTCGTTCCCTGACCGGGAGTAGGTGCCGAGGAGATCGAAGGACGGCGGGAATCTAACTCTTTTGAAGAATGCGGCCTGTCCCCGCGTCGAAGAGAACGACACACCGGTCAGGACATCCGTCGAACGCCCCGGGCCGTCGAAATGTTTGCTGTAGAGACGCTCCTTTCTGATATCTCCGGTGAAAAAGGCCAGTTCAATACCCCGTGTCGCGTCCCGGCCGGTGACAGGTTCCCCGGAAACCGGCGGGGGAAGTGCTGTCGAACGCCCCCATGACTCGGACTCGTCCCACCGCGTCCTGCCCTCCGATATCCGGTCGACCTGCAAGAATTCATCGGTCGCTCGGACGATTGCGGCCCGCGTCCCGCGAATCACGTCTTCGGCCAGGAAATGACTGAACTTTCCGGTGGCGTCGATCAGCGGTTTCCCCAGAAGTAATCCGATCTCCACCGGCGATCGAATCCCCTCGAGCCATCTGGACATCGACTTTTCCCTCCCCTTTCGGCCGAGTACTCGGCTGGATGTTTCGTGTGATTCGGCCGGACCGCCTGGCCCGGTGTATCACTGTCCTGCCGCAGCCGGACATATAGTCGCGCCTCCATCGATGCCCCCAAAACAATTGGCATCGGCTCGAATCCACGATGACATGAGCGGCCGTAGAGATAGGCACGGCAGTGTTCTCGGCGACACGCCGGGAGCAAGCGCTACGAGCTGGACCATCGCAGGATGCACGATGCAGCGGGGAATGGGCTACGGCACGAACAGTTTTCGACCCCGATGCCCAGACCAGTATGTATCTTTTCCGCTACTCCGAGGAAGGAGGTCATCTGCACTGGCGAGTTGTCGATGTCGGCTCCGCCCTCGACTGCGCGAACCGGCACGGCGTACCGGTGGACGTTGCCCGCGAGATCGACTGCGGTCACTGACGAGCGAGTAGGGCCCGGGTGGCTCGGTTCTTGACGGAAGACCGTCGCCACTCCGTAGAACGGGAATCCCACCCACGCCCCACCGGCCCGAACGTTCCCAACACCTTGCCGGGACCGTTCGGGCTACCGGGATCGACTGCGAGCGATCGGAATCAGCCACCGCGGGCGAATGTCCCACGGAGGGGACGCGGGATGGTACCGAGGGCGATATCGCGCGGTTCGCCTTCGATATCACGCAGCAGCCATGTGTAGTAGGCCGATAAGCCACGGAGTCCGATGCGGCGCCGCATCTGCCGGTTCAGCAGCGCCCATTCCCGCTCGGAGATCAGCGGCAGCACTTCGGTTTCCTCGTGCTCGAGGTGACCGTGCAACACTTCCGACAGAACGGCGACACCGGTTCGAACGGTTTTCGGGACTCCATTCTGGAAACCAGTGTTCACCCGAGCGATCAGCGGATCGATGCTCCCGTGTTCGGCTTCCATCGCGTCGATCAACCGCGCGGCGACGCCGCGGCGCCGAAGACTCGGCCACAGGACGGTGTCTTCGGCGGTGTGGTGGGTGATCAGCTGCCGGCAGAACTGGTCCCAACGCTCCCGCTCCGGGGCCAGCGTAAGCGCCCGCAGGTCGCGCCGGAACGCGTTATGGGCCGCGTACATCATTGCAAGGTCTCGGTCCGCCATTGCGGAACCTCCTGGCGATCGATCGGATGGGCGCAGAGGCGGCGGCGCACCGGGACAGAACGTGCCGTGGCAGCGAGGCCGACCGCCTGCCGACGCCCGCCCGGTGGGGTTACCCACGCGCCGCCGCTGCTGCCGTTCTCCATATTTGCGCTGTCTCGGAGACGTACTCGGAGAAGTCCTTCGGGTCGCGCCCCAACGCTCGACGCACCCCATCGGCGAGGCCGGAATTGCGTCCGTCCAGCAGGGTGCCGAACAGGTAGTCCAGCAGTGCCACCATTTCCGGCGGCAACTGCGCTTCGGTGAGACCGGTAACGAAATCGGCGCGTGATATCGGTACGAATGCGATCGGGCGGCCCACAGCGGCTGCGATTTCCGCCGTTGCCTCGGCGAAGGTCAGAGCACGCGGACCGGTGAGTTCATAGAGCCGACCATGATGCCGCTCGTCGGTCAGTGCCGCCATGGCGACATCGGCTATATCGTCAGCGTGCACGAACGGTTCGGGTGTGTTCCCGTTGGGCAGGGCCACCTCACCGGCCAGAATGTAGTCGACCAGCGCGCCCTCACTGAAGTTCTGGGCGAAGAAGGCACACCGGACAATGGTCCACGCCAGTCCCGATTCTCGGACTATGTCCTCGCATACGACCGCCTCGGGTTCGCCGCGGCCGGACAGGAACACCACCGAGGCGACCCCCGCACGGGCAGCCGCATCAGTGAAGGCGCGAATGACATCCGGAGCACCGGGAACCGAGACATCGGGCTGGAACGCGATGTAGACGCTGTGCACGCCGTCCAGCGCCGCCGCCCAGGTGCCGGGATCCTCCCAATCGAACGGGATATCGGCCGCGCGGGAACCGACCCGCACGGCGTGCTGCTCGGCACGCAGCCGCGCGACCACACGTGAGCCGGTTTTGCCCGTACCGCCTGTGACGAGAACGAGGCGCTGGCCCGAGATGCCGGTATCTGTCATGAATGTTCTCCTTTTGCTGACGATGAGAGGTGCGAGGTGAGGTCGCCACGCGATCGCGCACCGTCCGAGACGGCCGCGGCGAGTGTGGTCTTCGCCTTCGGCTCCGTTCGGTCCCATGTTGTCGATCGGAACCGTCCGATAACGCTTGCGCCCTGGCACTCCGTGACCTGCACGGTGTCCACTGTCGGTGAATAGGTGCGCACAGGACATCGGTGACCGGTGAGGCCCGCTTCGGTGACCACCTAAATGCTGCGGACAAGAGGTGGCAGCCGGCACCCACCGCGGTTTCGTCGTTGGTGGATCAGGTCGCGGCTTCCGGGTTCATTCCCCGAGCGCTTCGAACATCCGGTGAGCGATATCGTTGTGCCGTATCCGCTGCCATCTCCGAACCCCGGACTCCGCCTCGCCAACGGGAACGCACTCCCACTCGGTGATGCCGGCGTGGTCCACCTCGACGATCGCGCATCGCAGCGGGGCGCGCTGGAAGTACAGTTCCGCTGCGATGATGGAAGAGCGGTGGCAAACCAGGATCACCGTTTCGCTCGGATGACTTTCGGCAATGCGCTCGAGGCACTCCCCCATCTGCCGAACCCCTGCCGACCGGCGGTCGATGCTGTGCCGGTCCGGTGCGCGGTCGGGGGCGGGCAGATCGTAGGAAAGGGGCAGGTGCAGCGCTGTCGCGACGAGCCGCGCGGTCTGCACCGCGGAGGTGAGAGGCGTCGAATACACGGCGCTGATCGCTTCCTGTCCGATTACCAGGCTGTTGGCCACGCCCATGGCCTGACGGTATCCACGAGGGGAGAGTCCCGGCCCGCCATGGGGCCCTTGTATATCGTCACGAGCATGATCGCCTGTCGCCCCGTGGCGGACCATGATCACCCGTACGCCCCGGCTCCGTCTACGACCGGCCGTATCGCACCGCGGGGCGGCCTCGACCGGGACCCGGTCCGTAGGCCGTGCGGTATGACCGTCCACCACGGATTCGGCGGCGGAGAGGTCGTTGTCGAGCCGGTGCCGGCCACACCTGTGATCGAGATCAACCTGCGCTGTCGATCCTGTAGGTGGCAGTACTTCCATCATCGCAAACCATTCCTGTAGGCGCCGGCCTCGGGAGCAGGCTTCAGCGTGGCCGGCGAATTCGTGACGGCGGGGTCCCGGGCCGGGTGGAGGCCGGCCTCGGAGAGCAGGTGTCCGATTCGAAGCGACCGGCCGGCCTCCTCGCCGGTGCCACCAAACCGCTCTGGGGTGTGGCTTACGGCCACGACGAGCAAGAACCCCTCGATCCCGCTACGCCGAAACCGGTGACCACCGACAGGTCGACCATCGTCGAATAGGTACTAGTAACGCATCGGCAAACCGCGGATTTTCCTTAGGTATGCGCGGCCGAAAAGGTCCAAACGATTCGCGACCACTGCTGCGCGCTGCGGCTGTACCCGATCGAAGTTCCCGCGCAGGCGCGGCCCGGCGCCGCCGTCCCGGTGGCTACCCTCCTACGAGTTGCCTCATGGCTACCGCCTCCTACCGCTGTTCCATGTACCGGAAGAGGCGCATCCGCGAACGCCGGCGGACTACTTGTGCCCGGCCCGGGCGCGCTGCCGTCTCCGACGCCGCGGCCGAACAGTGACCGCTGCCGAGCGGATGCGGAATCAGCTGCCCATCAGCGATTCCCGGAGCCGAGAGGGGACGTGTTCGGCGATCTCCTCGCGCGAGGTCACACCGAGCTTGTGCAGGATACTCGCGACCTGTGCGTCGATGGTTCTGATGGATCTCCCCCTGCGTGCGGCGATGGAGCCATTGGTCCGTCCCGCGGCTACCAGGACAGCCACCTCCTGCTCTGTCCGCGTCAATCCGGTCCATTGCGCAGCACCTTTGCGGCGATGATCCGGCGGGGGCGCGAGGGTCAGTTTGCGTAGCGCCAGTTTCTGGACTTCGTCGAGTTCCGGCCGCAGGCGCACGCCCCGGGCTTCCGCTGCGCCGTAGGCCTCGGCGCCGAGCACTCGACGGGCGATGGCGATGGCGTTCGCCGATTGGTCGGCGAACGGACCCAGCGCGTCGATATTTATGCCGAGTTCGGTGCGCAGTGTCGTCAGTCCGCCGACAAGGTGGGCGATATCGGTTGCCAAACCGAGCGCGCGGGCGCGGTCGTGATCGGATTCGGCCGACCTGTCGCTGAGGACCCGAGCCAGCGACCAGATACGAAACTGGACTGCCCACATTCCGGACCACCGGTCGCCGGCAGTGAGTTGGTACGCCAGCGACTCCTTCTGGAGGAGCAGGGCCGCGACGGGATCACCATGGTTTGTCAGAACAACCGAGCGAGCGAGGCCGGCCCACGACTTCTCCCACAACGCGCTGGAAGCGTCCGCGCGATGGGCGAAACGCCGGGAGATCTCGTGAGCACGGTCCGCGGCGCCCAACAAGCCCGCGGCGATGGTTGCGAGTTGTTCGCTCAACCATCCGGAAACGTATTCGCCGAGCACGTCGAACTTCGCCCGAGCACGGCACAGGACGTCCACAGCACGGGCATCGCGGCGCGCGAACAGTTCCAAGCCCCAAGCGTATTCGACCGGCGCGGGCAGTCCGATATCGCTCTCCGCCCGGTCACGCCAATTCGCCCGGACACTCGGATCGAGCGGCCAGCGGCTCACGCACTCGTCGAGCATCTGTGCGGCGTCGTCGGGCAGGCCTTGCGTCAGGGCCAGCCAGGAATTACCGGTGAGCGCATCGATCTGCAGCTTGGT
>NZ_JBSFRU010000382.1:0-5706 GCF_053589395.1 Nocardia sp. NPDC003345 | reverse complement strand
ATCCGTGGACAACGAGGGCAGCGCCACGATCAGCGTCCGGGTCCCCTCCGAATACATGGGACAACCTGCTCTTCCACTCGCGCCGGATGGCCTGCCGCGCTCCGGATCCCGGGCGCCGCTAGCTCTCCTGCAGAACTGTACTCATCCGCCAGCGGATTCCGGACTCGATGAAACCGTCGATATCGCCGTCGAGCACCGCCGAGGGATTGTTGACCTCGTAGTTGGTGCGCAGATCCTTGACCATCTGATACGGGTGCAGGACGTAGGAGCGCATCTGGTTGCCCCAGGAGGCGCCCTCGTTGGTTTTGAGCGCGTCCATCTGGGCGCGCTCTTCCTGGCGTTTGCGCTCCAGCAGTTTGGCCTGCAGCACCCGCATGGCCGACACCTTGTTCTGCAGCTGCGACTTCTCGTTCTGGCAGGTCACCACGATGCCGGTCGGGATATGGGTGATCCGCACCGCCGAGTCGGTGGTGTTGACGCTCTGCCCGCCCGGACCCGAGGACCGGTAGACATCGACCCGGATATCGGTCTCCGCGATATCGATGTGGTCGGTGGTTTCCACCACCGGCAGCACCTCGACCTCGGCGAACGAGGTCTGGCGGCGGCCCTGGTTGTCGAACGGGCTGATCCGCACCAGCCGGTGCGTACCCATCTCCACCGACAGGGTGCCGTAGGCGTAAGGGGTTTTCACGGCGAAGGTGGCGCTCTTGATCCCGGCCTCTTCGGCGTAGGAGGTGTCGTAGACCTCGACCGAGTACTTGTGCCGGTCGGCCCAGCGGATGTACATGCGCATCAGCATCTCGGCCCAGTCGGCGGCGTCCACCCCGCCCGCGCCGGAGCGGATGTTCACCAGGGCGTCGCGCTTGTCGTATTCACCCGAGAGCAAGGTGCGGACCTCGAGGGCCTCCACGTCGGTGTGCAGATCCGCGCGTTCGGCGTCGGCGTCGGCGAGGGCCCCGGTCCTCGCTTCGCCCTCTTCTTCCTCGGCCAGCTCGTAGAGCACCGGAAGATCCTCGAGGCGCTGGCGTAACTCCTCGACGCGGCGCAGTTCACCCTGCGCGTGAGAGAGTTCGCTGGTGACCTTCTGCGCGTGGTCCTGATCGTTCCAGAGCTCGGGGTCGGCGGCCTGGTGCTCCAGCTCGTCGATACGACGGCGTAGCTCCTCGATATCGAGGACCGATTCGACGGTCTTGAGGGTCGCGTCGAGTTCGGCGAGGTCGGCGGTTACGTCTGGATGCACGGTGTTCAAGGCTACTAGGACCGTCCGGCACGGTGAAACGGTATGTCCGCCTATCGCCGGGCGGTGCCCCGCCGGCCTAGCCTGCGACGGCGCGCAGGTTGCCGGGCCGGTGACCGGTCAGCCGGTCCAGCGCTTCGGCCGTCGCCGGGTCGGCGGGCAGGTGGACGATCAGCCGCTGATCGTCGTCGGCGGAGAGATCGAGGGTCTCGAAGGCCAGTCGCAGCGGCCCGGCCGCCGGATGCGCCATCCGGGTCACGCCGGTGGCCGCGGGCAGATTGGGCACGGTGGCGACGCGGTCGGTGAACGCGGCGCCCGCGGTGACGGTGAGCTGGTCGGCCAGCTCGGCGATCTCGGGGTCGGCACGGAAGGGGCCCTGTTTGAGGGTGGCCACCAGCTGGTCGGCCTGGTGATCCCAGTCCGGGTAGATCTCCCGGGCCCGCGGGTCGGTGAAGGCGAAATGGGCCAGGTTGGCGAAATGCTCGCCGTCGAGCGCCCCGGTCGGCTCCATCAGCCGCCGGTAGCCGCCGGTGCAGGCCAGGACCCGAGTGAGCCGGTCGACGACGACCGCCGCCGCGGGTTCGAGTTGTTCGAGCAGGGCCCGCACGGCCGCCCGGATCTCGGGGTCGGGCCGGTTCCGGCCCATACAGTTGAAACCGGTATCGGCCTTGGTCAGGCGGTAGAGGTGGACCCGTTCGGCCGACGTGAGTGCCAGGGCGTCGGCCAGCGCGGCGAGGACCTGCGGGGAGGGATTGCGGTCGCGGCCCTGTTCGAGGCGGGTGATGTATTCGACGCTGACGCCCGCCAGCGTGGCCAGCTCCGACCGGCGCAGGCCCGGCGCCCGGCGACGCGGGCCGGTGGGCAGGCCCACCCGAGCCGGAGGCACCGCGTCGCGTCGGCTGCGCAGGAACAGCCCCATCTCGTTCTCGCTCACGATCCCACGGTACGGCGCGGAGGCCGGCTCAGGGTGGCCGTGGCAGTACCACTCTCGGCACGGTCTCCCCGGGAGATGCCCGCCCCGGCAGATTCGAGCGGGAGCGGCGGTCACCGGGACCGCCCGGCGAAGGAGTAGAGCATGTCCAGTACGCCACTGCGGCTCGCGGTGATCATCGGCAGCGTCCGGGAGGGCCGTTTCGGGCCGGTCGTCGCGTCGTGGATCGCCGCGCAGGCCGCCCGGCACGCCCGATTCGAGATCGATGTGATCGATCTGGCCGAAGCCGAGATCACGCTGGCGCTGCCCGCTGTACCTCCGGCCCTGGAACCGGATCCGCGGCGGCCCGCGGGGATGGCCGACCTGACCGGCCGGCTCGCGGCCGCCGATGCGTTCGTCATCGTGACCCCTGATTACAACCGCAGTTTTCCGGCGTCGCTGAAGGCCGTGATCGACTGGCATTTCACCCAGTGGCAGGGCAAGGCGATCGCGTTCGTCGGCTACAGCGGGGCAAGCGGCGGTCTGCTCGCCATCGAACAACTGCGTCAGGTCTTCAACGAACTCGACGCGCATACGGTGCGCGAGTATGTGTCCTTCCCCCGGTACTACCTGTTGTTCGGGGCGGACGGGCAGCTGCTCGCACCCGAGGAGCCCGTGGCCGCGGCCCGGGTCATGCTGGATCGGTTGCACTGGTGGACGGAGGCACTGGTCGCGGCCCGCGCGCTCGCGGCCTGAGTGCACCGGCCGGCCGGGGGCGGCGGCACGGCGTGCACCCGGGCCCGGCCCGACTCGATAGTGTTCGGGGGTGGCTGCTCACTCCTCCGACCTCGAACTCGCGCTACGCCTGGCCGACGAGGCGGACGCGATCACCCGGGAACGGTTCGGCGCACTCGATCTGAAGGTCGACGCCAAACCCGACCTCACCCCGGTCTCCGACGCCGACCTCGCAGTGGAGGAGGCGATCCGGCGGATGCTGCGGCACGGGCGCCCCGAGGATTCGGTGCTGGGGGAGGAGTTCGGTGGTACCGCCGAGTTCAGCGGTCGGCAGTGGGTCGTGGACCCCATCGACGGCACCAAGAATTTCGTACGCGGCGTGCCGGTGTGGGCCTCGCTCATCGCGTTGCTCGAGGAGGGTGTCCCGGTGGTCGGGGTGGTGAGCGCGCCGGCGCTGGCCCGCCGGTGGTGGGCCGCCGCCGGACAGGGCGCGTGGTCGAGTTTCCATCCCGGTGCGCCGCAACCGCTCTCGGTATCGGCGGTCGGCGATCTGGGTTCGGCGAGCCTGGCGTTCTCCAGCCTGTCGGGCTGGCGCGACCGGGGGCTGCGGGAGAAGTTCATCGATCTCACCGACGAGGTCTGGCGCGTTCGCGGTTACGGCGATTTCCTCAACTACTGCCTGGTGGCGGAGGGCGCGGTGGATATCGCGACCGAACCGGAGGTCTCGCTGTGGGATCTGGCCGCACTCGACATCCTGGTCCGGGAGGCCGGCGGCACTTTCACCGCACTGGACGGTCGCCCGGGGCCGCACGGCGGTGACGCCGTGGCGACCAACGGCCTGCTCCAGCGACAGGTCCTGGACCGCCTCGGCGAGTGACCGGGGTATGCGAGGTCCCGCGCCGGTGTGACGCGGGACCTCGGGGACGGCTTCGGCACGGCCACCGTCCGGTGACGGCAGCCGATCTCAGCCCATGGTCTTCTGGCCGTCGATGGCCTCACGGAGAATATCGGCGTGGCCGGCGTGCTGGGAGGTCTCGGCGATGATGTGCAGCAGTGCCCGGCGGGCCGACCACCGGCCCTCCTGGAACCAGGGCGCCTTGGGCAGCGGCCACGTCGAATCCAGATCCAGCGTCGCGATCAGATCGTCGGTACGCCGCGCCACCTCGTCGTAGGCCGCCAGCACGCCGGCGACGGTCTCGCCGGGCAGCAACCGGAACTCGTGCTCACGGTCCGCGAAATCCTCCGCGGTCAGATCGTCGAAATCCTTCATCGCCGAGGTGCCGTCCACGATGAAGTCCACCCAGCCGCGTTCGACGGCGGTGACGTGCTTGATCAGCCCGCCGACGCACAGCTCGCTCGGCGTGGGCCGCGCACCGGCCTGTTCGTCGCTGAGACCTTGCGCGGTGAACCGCAGGAAGAAGCGGGCCTGGCCGAGCTGGGCCAGGATATCGGCGCGTTCGCCGGAGAGGGTGTTGTTGTCGGCGGTTCCGGTGAGGGTGGAGGTGTCGGCCATGGTCTTCGCCTTCCGTGGAGGACTGGGGGCTGGTTCCGTCTTCTGAAAACCACGGTATGACCCATAGCGGTCACTTTTTGTCCTCAATAAGCGTCGGATCGGAAGAACTTTCGGCCGGTTCCGGACAGGAGCGTCACGGCCCATCCCGCCGTCCGCACGGCCCGGTCCCGTCTCGCGGCCGGGCGAGACGGGACCGTGACCGCCGATACGGGTCAGCGATGGGTGGGGTCCGCGGGGGTCAGGTCGATATCGGCGGGTGGGCGGAGTCGCCGCAGGGCGCCGTCCATACCGGTGACGTAGAGCGACCACCCGTCGCCGTCGCGGGCGATACGCACCGAGGTGGTGCCGTCGGGCGGTACCCGCACCGGGGCGGACGCTTTGAGCAGTCCGGTGACCACCGCGCAGCCCTGCCCGGTGGCGGGATCGACCCGGTAGATCGCGCCCACGCCGTGGTCGGCGACGAAGAGGTCCCCGGCGGCGGTGGCCTCCATATCGTCGGGCACCACGAGGAGTCCGGGTACCCCGGCGACGATCGTTGCCGCGGCCGGGGCGTCCAGCGGAATGCGGAAGATCTGCAGCGTGATGCTGCTCGCGTAGATCGACCGCCCGTCCGGGGCCAGCGCCAGCCCGTTGGGTAGGGGGACCGGGGACCAGGTGCGGGTGAACTCCCCGGTCGAGGGCCGGTATCGGGAGATTCCGGCGGGAGTGTCGCGTATGCCGATATTGCTGAACAGCAGGTCGCCGTCGGGGAGCAGGAGCAGGCCGTTCGGGCCGTTGAGCCCGGTGAGCAGGACGGTGACCTCCCCGGTGTCCAGGTCGTAGCGCTGCAGGGTGCCCGGCGGGTCGGTGATGTCGTCGCCGGTGAGGAAGTACACCGACCGGCCGGCCACGCGGACGCCCGCCGGAGAATCGAGTCCGGTGACGAGCTTCTCGAACCGGCCGTCCGCGGAGACATGGGCCAGGTAACCGTCGACGAGGCCGGTGACGAAGAAACCGCCCGCGCCGTCGGAGTCCAGATTCTCCAGATTGCCGACGCCTTCGACGAGGGTGTCCATCCGCCACCCCTGATCGCACATCGTCGGGAATGCCCTGGCTTCGGGTGCGGGAACAGCGGCGACCCCCAACGCGACCAGCGCCGCGGCGAATACCGCCGAGCGGCCCATATTTCGCTTCTTTACCGATGTCATGAGTGGAAATCTAGAGCACCGCAGCGGATCACACCGGGTTCCGGCGTTCGGTGTGGTACCCGGCAATAGGGGTGGTTGTCCACATGTGGACAACCACCCGGTATCCACTGACGGCCGCCTGCGG
>NZ_JBSFRU010000381.1:0-5706 GCF_053589395.1 Nocardia sp. NPDC003345 | reverse complement strand
TGGTGCCCGGTACGGGCACCACGGCCACCGCGACCCGCTGGCCCAGCCGTTCGTCGGGCAGGCCCAGCACCACACACTCCGCCACCGCCGGATGGGTCGCGAGTACCGCTTCCACCACCTGCGGGATCACCAGCAGGCCGCCGGTGCTGATCGCCTCGTCCAGCCGGCCGCGCACCCGCAGCACACCGTCCTGGAATTCACCGGCGTCGTCGGTGCGGAACCAGCCCGGTTCGGCGAAGGCCGGATGCTCGGGCATATTGCGGTAGCCGGCGGCGATCATGTCACCACCGAGCACGATGCGGCCACCGTCGATCCGGACGCGGGCGCCCGTCAGCGGCACCCCGTCGTAGACGCAGCCGCCGCAGGTCTCGCTCATCCCGTAGGTGCGCACGATATTGATGCCGGCGTCGCGGGCGCGTTCGTACACCGGTGCCGGGGTGGCGGCGCCGCCGATGAGTACCGCGTCCAGTTCCGCGAGCGCGGCGGTCGCGGCCGGCGCCTCCAGAACCTTGATGAGCTGGGTCGGCACCAGCGAGGTGTAGCGACGTTCGCCGCGCATCCCCGCGATCGCGCCCGCCAGCGCTTCGGGCAGGAAACCGCCGGATACGTCGACCACCGTGGGTTCCGTCCCGGCCAGCAGCGAGCGCAGCAACACCTGGAGCCCGGCGATATGGTGGGTCGGCAGGGCCAGCAGCCAGCTCCCCGGGCCGCCGAGCCGTTCGTGGGTGGCGTCGCCGCTGGCGCGTAGCGCGGCGGCGGTGAGCATGGCGCCCTTCGGCACCCCGGTCGTCCCGGAGGTGGTCACGACCAGGGCGATATCGTCCTCGATCGGCTCCCCCGGGGCCAGCGCGTCACCCAGCCGCCGGGCCTCGCGACGGTCGCTGGTCGGTACCGGCAGCCACGCCGCCGACCCGCTGCCGTCCAGCACCTGCCGCAGATGCGGGAGGACGTCGCTGACGCCGCTACCGGTGGGAATGGGCAGGGTACGCAGGGTTTTGCTCACGGCCGCGCCTTGTCCCCGGGACGCCGGTAGGCCGTGACCCGCTCGTCGTACTCGCTCACGGCAGCGATGGTGTCATGTCCGCGGTTACACGGCAGGCAGGGGTCCGTGCTGCCGGGACAGGGTGCCGGAGCCGGATGATCGGATTGCGCTGGGCCAGGCATGGGACTGCGATTCACTCGACGGACGGTACGAAGGGGTCGCACCGGGCGTCGGTGATCGGGCGGCCATCCGATCGTATCGTCGCCCGGCGGGCCGGGAGTTGGCAACCCGGCAGAAAACCCCGCCGCCCCCGCGTCAGCGGTTGTCGCGCCGCAGCGGATGGTCTCCGGGTATCTCCACCAGCACGATCGGCACACCGTCGGGATCGGTCAGCCACATCTCGATCAATCCCCACGGTTCGGTGACCGGAGCCCGGTCGATCGCCACTCCGCGCAACGTCAGCTCCACCGCGACGGCCCCGAGATCGCGAACCTGCAACCAGATCGCCCCCGCGAACCCCAGGGGGCCGGTATCCGAACCGCCGTGGCCGGCGACCTCGATCAATGACTGTCCCGCGAAGAACACTGTTCCGCCGGGGTACTCCCGGAACACCGCCAAACCCAGGGAGTCGCGGTAGAACGCCAGGGTGGTCGCATAGTCCCGCGGGCGCAGAATGACCCGGCTACTGAGGATATCCACCCTGAACGAGTGTAGGGGTGGCACGGCAGTTGTCACGGGACCCGCCCCGAACCCGTGCCCTTCGAGACAATGAGTCCTGTGACGCTCTACTTGCCCGACCACCAGGAGATCCGGACCGTTGCCCTACACGCCCCGCTGCGTAATTGGCATCCGAGCGCGAAGGACTGGCTCCTCGGCAAGGTCGACCATCCACTGGAGGACTGGGACACCCGGGCCTTCCTGACGGTTCCGGGCATCATCTGGACTGTTTCGAGCGATACCTGCGCGACCGGGCGGTTGAGCGCACCCGAGAACGTGGCGTACGACCACCACTACCGCGAATTCGTGTTCCGCCAGCCCCGTGACGAAGCGGAACTCGCGGCGATCATGAGCGCCGATTCCGAGGAAGTGTTCGGGTGTTATCGGTTCGACGGCCTGAATCGCTGGACCTCTCTGAGCCTCGCCGCCTGGGTCGCGGACAAGGAGGTCATCGTCGGTTACCTCCGTCATGTCCTGGCCGCTGGGGACAACTCCGAGATCCACGACTGCCTCCGGCAGTACGAGGCGTACCTGGCGGGTCCGGAGTTCAGCAGCTACCTGCGCGATTTCGGGCAGCATCTGGAGAATCGCGAGCGCGGGCGCAAGCCGGCCGAACCGTGACGGACCGCCCCGCGCATCGCCGGACCCTTCGACCACCAGCCGCGGGTCACGTTTCCGCAGTTCGGACGCGTGGTAACGCTGCGGCGTTCGACCGGATTCCATACGACCGATATGGTCGCGAAATCACCGATACGGTCGCAGGCTCGCAGTGGCCGTCGCGGATTTCCGGTGAGATCGGCGAACGGAGCGGAGTCGGTTGCGGGAAATGGATCGCGAAGAGGTAGTGCTCGCTCCCGAGGTGGAGAACCCGAAGGGCGGCGCGGTGGCCGAGCCGCGCGGAGGCGGGCAGTGGTCGCGCTCGATCGTGCGCTGGGGTCAGCGGGTGGCGCTGGCACTCGCAGGCCTCGTCGCGGTGCTGGTCCTCGTGGTGGCCGCGTCGGCGACGCTGGATCCCGCTTCCAACGCCGTCACGATGATCGGCAACTGGGTGTGGCCCTCGGCCGGCCCGCAGCTGGTCCTGCTCAGCGCGCTCGCGTTCGTGGTGGCCCTGGCCGGAATGCGGTGGGGTCCGCGGCGGACTTCGCGGGTCGTGGCGGCTCTGGCCGCCGCCGGCGTCGTGGTGGCCACCGCGATCGTCTCGACCTTCGCCCATGCCACCTATCGTGCGGGCGGCTCGGTGAACCCGGTCTCGGCTCTGTGGTCCGCGCCGTCGGCGTCCGAACCCGATCGGACGACGGTGTTCGACACTGTCGGCGGCAAGGAGTTGCGCGCCCTGATCTACGAGCCCGCCGACGGCGGTGACGGCGGGTCCGCTCCGATGATGATCTACATCCATGGCGGTGGCTGGATCGGCGGGAGCGTCGCAGATGCCTCGCCGGACCTGCGCCATTTCGCCGACGAGGGCTGGTTGGTGGTCAGCGTCGAGTACCGGCTGGCGACGGCGAGTGTCGCGACGTGGGACAAGGCGCCACGTGACGTCGCCTGCGCCCTGGCATGGGCCGGCGAGAACGCCGATTCGCTGGGTGGCGATGGTGACAAGCTTGTGGTGGCCGGGGATTCCGCGGGGGGCAATCTAGCGGTCAACCTGGCGTATTCGGCTGCGCGGTCGGCACCCCTGACCGCATGTGGGCGTACCGTTCCGGTGCCTCGGGCGGTTGTCGTGCAGTACCCCGTGGTCGACCCCCGCGATGCCTATGACAACGGGTACCCGATCCCGGGGGCCGAGCCGAAGGCCTTCACCTCGGACTACATCGGAGGGCCTCCGGAAGCGCATCCGGATCGGATGCGGGCCATCTCCTCGGACACCTACATCGGTCCTTCCGCGCCACAGACGCTGATCATCGAGCCGATGGGTGACGGGTTCATTCCGGCGAACGGTGTGCTGGACTTCGCCGACCGTGCGCAGCGGGCCGGCGTCGATGTCACCGTCGCCGGGCTGCCGTTCGCCAACCACGGTTACGACTCGGGCGCACTGGGGAACCAGGCCCGTCGCAGCATCACCGAGAACTACCTCGCCGAACGTGATCTGGCGCCGCACTCTTACTGCGGCCGCTAGCCGAGTGCTCCGGATCAGAAGTGCCAGGGGTACGGACTCCAATCGGGGGCCCGCTTTTCCAGGAAGGAGTCGCGGCCTTCGATGGCTTCGTCGGTCATATAGGCCATGCGGGTGGCCTCGCCGGCGAAGAGTTGCTGGCCGACGAGGCCGTCGTCGGCGAGGTTGAAGGCGTATTTGAGCATGCGCTGGGCCTGGGGGGATTTACCGTTGATCGCCGCCGACCATTCCAGGGCGACATCCTCGAGTTCCGCGTGGTCGACGACTTTGTTGACCGCGCCCATCGCGTGCATTTCCTCGGCCGTGTAGGCCTGGCCGAGGAAGAAGATCTCGCGGGCGAATTTCTGGCCGACCAGCTTGGCCAGGTAGGCGCTGCCGTAACCCCCGTCGAAACTGCCGACATCGGCGTCGGTTTGTTTGAACCGGGCGTGTTCGCGGCTGGCCAGCGTCAGGTCGCAGACCACGTGCAGGCTGTGGCCGCCACCGGCTGCCCAGCCGTTGACCAGGGCGATCACGACTTTGGGCATGAACCGGATGAGCCGCTGTACCTCCAGGATGTGCAGCCGGCCGGCCCGGGCCTGGTCGACCGTGTCGGCGGTATCGCCGCTGGCGTACTGGTAGCCGCTGCGGCCGCGGATCCGCTGGTCGCCGCCCGAGCAGAAGGCCCAGCCGCCGTCCTTGGTGCTGGGACCGTTTCCGGTGAGCAGGACCGCGCCCACATCACCGGTGGTGCGGGCATGGTCGAGGACCGCATAGAGTTCGTCGACCGTATGCGGCCGGAAGGCGTTGCGCACCTCCGGCCGGTCGAAGGCGACCCGGACCGTGCCCTGCTCGATGTGGCGGTGGTAGGTGATATCGGTCAGGTTCTCGAACCCGGCCACTTCGCGCCACAGCGTCGGATTGAACGTCATGGCAGTGATTACATCAGGCGCGGTACGCGGGTTCGCGGGCCGTTGACTTCACCACATCTCAGCCGATTTGTTTGGACGGCGTAAAACGCGGCGTTACCGTGCATATATGAGCGAGCGGACCCAACCTGTGATCGACGACAGCGCTGTCGACGAGGATCGGTACGAGCGGCACGGCGGGTTTCCCAAGATCACCCCGGCCCGTATCGGCCCGGAATTCGGCGAATTCGTCGAGGCCATGCGCACGCTACAGGACCTCGCCGTCTCCGCCGACGCCCCCGATTCGGTCTACGGCGCCGCGCGCGACCGCGTGAACGAACTGATCGCCCTGCTCGAGCCCCACCGGGCCCCGGAACAGCAGGGCCCCGCCGGGCGGGCCGTCGAACTGCCCGGCCGCGGCAGCCTGCTCCTGCTGCCCTGGCGGACGGTCTCGGCCGGCCCGGACGGCATCGTCATGCAGGGTGTTTTCCGCCGCTTCCACCTCGGCGGGAACGCGGCCGCGCACGGTGGGGTGCTGCCGCTGCTGTTCGACGATCTGTTCGGGATGACCGTGCACTACGCCGGCCGCCCGATCAGCCGCACCGCCTACCTGCATATCAACTACCGCAAGGTGACTCCGCTGGACACTCCGCTGACCGTGCGGGGGCGGGTCGAGCGGACCGAGGGGCGTAAGACGTTCATCAGCGCCGAACTCACCGATGACGAGGGCGCCGTGCTGGCGGACTGTGAAGGTTTGATGGTGCAGTTGCTGCCCTGGCAGCCGTGATTTTGGAGCGGCTCCAGCGCTGAGGTTCGGTGGGGTTCGGGGTGACCCGACCGCCAAGGGTTCGGCTGTAATTTTGGAGCGGCTCCGCCGCTCGAGGTTCGGCCCTCCGGGGCGCCTGCTGTCGGCCCTCGAGACTTGCGGCTGCGCCGCCTCGCTTCGAGATCGGAAGAGAGTCGTGAAGGGAAAGAGTGTGATCTATGTATCGTATATAAAGGTGGTA
>NZ_JBSFRU010000380.1:0-5712 GCF_053589395.1 Nocardia sp. NPDC003345 | reverse complement strand
CGGCGCTTCCGGGTGGCGATCCTCCGATCGCCGGCACTGCACCGAACGCCGATCCGCCACCGGCCGGCGATACCGCCGCATCGCCTCCTGGGCCCGCTGCCGCCGGGGGCCCGGTCCCGAGCCAGACCGTGGATTCTTCGTCCCCCGGTGCCGGTCAGAGGGAAAGCGGCCGGCCGTCGCAATCGGCCGACCGAGGGGCACAGGGCCCGCTCGACTCGGAAAGCCGCTCCACGCCACAACGTTCCGGAACGACCCCCGGTAACGCGGCCGCCGCGCCGATTGTCCCGGCAGCGGCCGAGGGGCGGTCACCCGCGACCGGAAACGGGCCCGTGCCGCCGGCAGCCGACTCGGCCCGGCGGTCCGTGGGCCGGGCCACGGCAGCTTCCGACGGGCGGCCCGGATCGCCTTGGTCGCGAACGACTCCGGGCGGCGACGCGCCCCGGGTCACCGCTCCGCCGGCGCGGGAAGCGGAAACGCCGCCGCCACGCACGCCGGGTACGCCGGCGCAGCGTGCCAAGCCCGGTGAACCGGAGCAGAAGAGAGCAGTGGATGCCCCCGGCGAAACGCCGGCGGATCGTCTGGCACGAGAACTGGCCGATCGTTACAACATCCGGGCCTTCGGGTTCGACACGCCGGGGCTCCCGCGGAGTGTTCTGCTGGAACTCGTGGCGGCAGTGCACGATGTGCTGTCGCGGCACCCGGTAATCGAGCTGGCCGCCATCGGGATCGACGAACTACCCGACGATTCGGCCACCCGTCTCGACCAGGACCCGCCGGTACCCGCTGTCATATCGGCCGGTACCGACGGCTGCGCATCCAACCCGTTGGGGACGGGGGAGCGACCGGGTCTGCGGATCACGCTGGCGAGCCGGATGGCCGTCGATCCCACCCGGTTCGAGCGGGCCGTCCGTGCCGAGGAGGAGGCGGGTCTACTCGCACCCGGTTGCGCACAGCGGCCCGTCTACTCGTCGATCGTTCGCGAACTGGCCCGAGCCCTCGATATCGCCGGTGAGTTCCGCGCTCGTCCCGCGGCGCGCCGGGCGCTGCTCGCGGCCTACCTCCCGTTCGCGAATCCGCAGAGCACGCGCACCCTGGGAAGCGCCGTCGCGGGGTTCGCGCAGTGGCGTGCCCAGCTCAGCGCTGGAATCCGCGATGGCCGGTTCGATCCGGCCGCCGCGTTGACCGAGTCGTTCACGGAGGTGGTACTCGATGCCGGACGCGCCTCACCGCAGGCCCGGGTCCTGCATCGTCTGCTGATCGAGGCGGCACGCCCGGCGCGGGCCCGCGAAGGCGAACCCGGTGTGTAGAACCACGGCGGCCCTACTGAAACCGTTCCCGGCGCAGGTGGTTCAGCGCCGGGCGACTACGGCGCGTTCGATGACCCCGAAGGCGATATCGCTCAGCTTGCCCAAGCCGGCGAGCAGCACGATGGCCAGCAGCATGATGTCGGTCCGGCCGGTGTTCTGGCTGTCGATGAGCAGGAATCCCAGTCCTTTGGACGAGGCGATGAGTTCGGCCGCGACCAGGAACAGCCAGCCGTTCACCAGGCCGAGCCGCAATCCGTTGAGCAGCGCGGGCGCGGCCGCGGGCAGCATGATGCGGGTCAGCAGGGCGATACCGCGCAGGCCGTAGGCGCGGCCGACCTCGACCAGGTGCGGGTCGACCTGGGACAGCGCCGAGGCGGTGGTGGTGTAGACGGGGAAGAACGCGCCGATCGCGACCAGCACTATCTTGGGTTGTTCACCGATCCCGAGCCACAGCAGCAGTAGCGGGACCCAGGCCAGCGAGGGGACCGTGCGCAGGATTTCGACGGTCGGTGCCAGTAGCCGCCGGGCGAGATCGGACAGGCCGATCAGCGCGCCCAGGGCCAGCGCCGTCGCGGCGCCCGCGAGATAGCCGATGACCTCCCGCTGCACGCTGATGGCCAGATGGTTCCACAGCGCGCCGTCGGTGATCAGATCGGCCGCGGCGGTGAGCACATCACCCGGCGGTGGGAGCTGTGAGGCCGAATACACCCCCGCCGCGGTGACGGCCTGCCACAGTCCGAGCAGGGCCAGGGGGACGATCAGGCCGAGCGCGATCCGGTTCCAGCGGCCGCGCGCGGGCGGCCGCGCCCCGGCGGTGTCGCGATCGAGGGCGTCGGTGGTCTGTGCGGTCATACCGCGGCCCGGTCGGCGAATCCGGGTTCGAACAGTGATGCCAGGGCGTCCTCCGCGTCCTCGGTGGACCGCACGCTGCCGTCGCCGACCACGATCGGCACGACCCGTTCCAGGACCCCGCGCAGGCCGGGGCCGGGCACCGGATCATGGTCCAGGACAGTGCGTTCGAGTTCTTCGACGGCGACTTCCACGGTGACCCCGGCGTCCCGGGCCAGCAGCGCGGCGAGTTCGGTGGGATGCGCCAGCGCCCATTTCCGGGCCTGCTCGTAGGCGTCCACCACGGCCTGTGCGCGGTCGGGGTGTTCGGTGAGGAAGGCCTCGCGCGCGTTGAGCGTGCCGTAGGTGGCGAAATCCGGGTTGCGGTACAGCAACCGGGACCCGCCCTCCTGCCGGCTCTGCGCCAGGTACGGGTCGAGTGCCGCCCACGCCGCGACCGATCCGCGTTCCAGCGCGGTCTTACCGTCGGAGTGCTGGATATTGACGATATCGACGTCCTTGCCGGTGAGCCCGGCGGTGGCCAGGGCCTGCAGCAGGAAGAAGTAGGGGTCGGTGCCCTTCGTGGCGGCGACCTTCTGCCCGCGTAACTGAGCCACCGACCGGATCGGCGAATCCGGCCGGACCGCGAGCGCCGCCCACTCCGGTTTGCTGTACAGCGACACCACTTTGATCGGGGTGTTGTTGGCGCGCGCCAGCAGTGCCGCGGAACCCGCGGTGGATCCCATATCGATGGCTTCGGCGCGCAGGTTCTCGTTGGCCTTGTTACTGCCGGCCGAAAGCACCCATTCGACGCTGTATCCCGCGTTCTCCAGCAGCTTCTGGTCGCGCACCACCAGGCTCAACGGGTTGTAGTAGGCGTAGTCGAGCCGGATATCGCTACCGCCCGCCCCACCGGAGCCCTCGCCCTGGACACAGCCCGCGGTGAGTGCCGCGACGGCGGCGGTGAGCGCGACCAGGGCGGTCGCGCGGCGGATCGCACCGGCAATGCGGAACTTCATCGGACGGTCTCCTTCACGAGATCGGCGGCCGCCGGTTCGGGGACCCCGAGCCGGTCGAGCAGAGTGGTGCGCAGCGCGGTGAGCCGGCTGTCGGCGCGTTCGCGCGGCCGCGGCCCGGGCACCTCGTAGTGCGCGCCGATACCCGATCCGTCCCCGGATTCGTTCTCCAGGACCACGATCCGGTCGGCCAGAACCAGCGCTTCGTCGATATCGTGTGTCACCAGCACCACGGTGGTCGCTGTCTCGCGGTGGACCTCGATCAGCAGATTCTGCATCTTCAACCGGTTCAGGGCGTCGAGCGCGGCGAACGGCTCGTCCAGCAGCAGTACCCCCGGCCGGCGGACCAGCGCCCGGGCCAGTGCGGTGCGCTGCGCCATCCCGCCGGAGACGCGGCGCGGCCGGTACCGCGCGAAACCGGTGAGGCCGACGGTATCCAGCCAGCTCCGCACCGCCGCTGCCCGTGCCGAGCGTTCGGTACCGCGGGGCAATCCGAGCGCCACATTGCCGGCGAGATCACGCCACGGCAGCAGGCGCGGCTCCTGGAACACCACCGCGCAGCGCGGGTCGATATCGGTGACCGGCCGGTCGTCGATGGTGACCGAACCGGCCGAGGGGAAATCGAGACCGGCGATCAGGCGTAGCAGCGTCGACTTCCCCGATCCGGAAGCGCCGACGAGGGCGACGATCTGCCCGGGCGCGATATCGAGGTCGATACCGCGCAGCACGGTGGTCGCGCCGAAACTACGGCGCACCCCGCGCACCGTGAGTGCCGCGGGGTGGAGAACGGTCGAGGTCACCGGGGGAAGATATGGACCGGATCAGTGGCCGGCCAGGTTTATACGACGCACGATTCCAACCGTCGACAGCGGGCGGCGCCGATCCGAGAATCAGGTGACCGGCGTGCGCACCCGGTCGGCGTCCGAATCCTTGCCACCGGCCGAGTTCCGCTCGGCCAGCAGATCGCGGATCTCGGTGAGCAACGCGATATCGGCCGGTGTGGACGGTTCGGCCTCGACGTTGTTACGCGCGTAGAAACGCTTCTGCATGCTCTTCATGGGCAGGATCAGCACGAAGTAGAGCACGGCGGCCACCATGACGAAATTGATGGCGGCGCTGATTATCGGGCCGAGCGCGATGAAGGTGGCGGGTTTGCCGGAGATCAAGGTGACGCCGAAGCCGAGTTCGCCGTTGCTGCCGAGTACGGCCAGCAGCGGTTCCAGGACACCTTTGGTGACCGAGGTCACGATGGCGGTGAACGCGGTGCCCATGACGACCGCGACGGCCAGATCGATGACGTTCCCCCGCATGAGGAAGTCCTTGAAACCCTTGAGCATCAGCGTCACTCCGTATCGAACGATTTTTCCGGCGGTCGGCTCTGTCGGGCGGGGAGACGATCGGCGCCCGACGGCCTGTCCCCGGCCACACCGCAGGTGATGGTCGCAGCCCGGCGACCGGTTCGCAAACCCGGGACCGCGCAGGTCGGCGCTCGTCCGGCAGCCGGCTCCGCCGCCCCGGGGCGGTGCCACCGGTGCGCGCAGGCGTGGACGGCCGCGAAACGCTAGGGTCGGTCCCACCGGGCGAATCGGGTATCGACCAGGAGGAATCCGTGCAATCGACAACGTTGGTGGGCCGGGCGGTGCGGGGTTTCAACGCCGTGGTGGTGGCCCTGATGGGCGCTCCCGTTCTGGGACCCCTGCTGGGCCGGGGTTTCGTGGAGGTCGAATACGTGGGCAGGCGGTCCGGCCGGGTGTTCCGGACCCCCGTGAACTACCTGAAGAAGGGCGACGAGTACGTGATCGGCGTCGCCATGCCCGACAAGAAGACCTGGTGGCGCAATTTCGGCGGCGACGGCGCGCCGATCCTGCTGCATTTCCGCGACGGTGCGCGCCGCGGGCACGCCGTATCGGGCCGGGACGGCAGAGGACGGGTCACGGTGCGGGTCCGGCTCACCGATCCGGCCTGAGGCCCGCTCCGCGACGATGCGGGCGGTTCGCCGAATAACCGCGTGCGCTCGCGATCGCGGGCAGCTACGTTGATTGCCGTGTCGAGCCCGGAGGCATCCAGAGCGGGATCGACGGTCACCACCGTCGGTCCCTGAGCCCAGTTCCGCACTACTCGCGGTAGTGCCGTGTTCTCGCGCGCCATCGGGCGCGCGGTTCGGCGCTGCCCGCGGCATCGTGTGACAGGCGACCGGCGAAGTGACGAGACGACTTCTGCTGTCTCTTCTTCCTTCGGAGTCATTCGATGCCACTGTCCCTGTATCTGCTCGCCGTGGCGGTGTTCGCCATGGGAACCTCGGAATTCATGCTCGCCGGCCTGCTGCCGGATATCGCCGCCGACCTCGGCGTGAGCGTCCCCACCGCCGGGTGGCTGACCTCGGCCTTCGCGCTCGGCATGGTGATCGGCGCGCCGGTCACCGCGGCGTTCGCGCGCCGTTGGCCCATCCGGGCGGGTCTGGCCGGCTTCGTCGGCCTGTTCCTGGCGGCCCATATCGCGGGTGCGCTCACCGGCAGCTTCCCGGTGCTGGCGGCGACCCGCGTGGTGGCGGCCGTCGCGAA
>NZ_JBSFRU010000379.1:0-5775 GCF_053589395.1 Nocardia sp. NPDC003345 | reverse complement strand
CCGGCCCCCACCATTTGGTGAAGCTGTCCAGATTCGGCACCGAGGCGACGGCGGCCGCCGGTACCACCGCGCGAAACGCCACGACACCGGTGAACGTGGGATGTTCGGTGCCGAACAGGGCGGTGCGGACCGCCGAATGGATACCGTCCGCCCCGATGATCACATCGGCGCGATGCGTATCGCCGTCGGCGAAACGGATTACCCCGCCATCGACATCGACGACCTGTTTACCCATCGAGACGGATTCGCCGGGCAGCTCGGCCTCGAGCGCGGACATCAGATCGCCGCGGTGCAGGGTGAGCTGCGGCGACCCGTAGCGCGCCTCGGCGGCCCGGCCCATCTCGAGCCGGGAGGTCTCGGCGCCGGTATCCCACATCCGGCTGATCCGGAATCGCGGCCGGGCGGCCGAATCCCGCAGCGCCGCACCCACACCGAGCCCGTCGAGGGCACGGACGGCGTTCGGTGTGAGATTGATATCGGCCCCGACCCTGGCGAATCGACCGGTTCGTTCGAAGACCTGTGCGTCGATGCCCAGCTTCCGCAGCGCCAGGGCCGCGGTCAGACCGCCGATACCCGCTCCGCAGACGGCGACGCTCGGTGCCTTGCTCATGATCTTTCCTTACCTGTTCCATGGACCATCCCGGCCGCGTCGGCCGTGGATCGGTTGTGCGTACTCGATCCGACGACCCCCTGGGCCTCGATCTCCACCGTCAGCCCGGCCTCGACCAGCGCCGAGACCTCGACCAGCGTCGAACACGGGAAGTCACCGGAGAACACCTCGGCACGAGCCTTTCCGACCAGCGCTTTGTCGGCGATATCGGTGAGATAGATACGCAGCGTGAGGATGTCGTTCACGGCGGCGCCGCAGGCCTCGGTCAGCATCCGGACCCGCCGGAACGCCTCCCGGGCCTGCAGATAGGTATCGGCGCCGCCGACGATCCCGCCGGGCCCGCCCGCGTGCATCCCGGAGAGGAAGAACTGGCCGCCGTGCACCCTGGCATTGCTGAACATATCGGGCCGGGGCGCGTCGGGGACCGTCTCGGCGACCACCCTGGTCATGCCCGGGCCCGCCGGCGTTCACCGGATTCGCGTGCCAGCCGCTCCCGGACGGGGACGAAATCGTAGGTCGGATAGAAGTCGGTACCGAACACGCCCCAGGCCCGGCGTTCCAGTTCGACGTTCACCGCGGCGAGCCGGGCCACCGGCAGGCGCAGGGTGACGATCTGGCCGACGCCCATCGCGACCACCCAGGAGACGATCTCGCAGCCGTCCGGCGGAAAGTGCTGCCACCAGCCGGCGTCGTCGAGCTTGCTCTGGATCTGTTCCATGTTCTGCGACTGGTCGTGCCGCAGGAACACCGTCAGCATCATGGTGTCGCCGGTCTCGGCGACCGGCTCGCTCATACGGGTTCTCCCGCGAGGATCGCGGCCTGCTTCCGTGCGTCGGCGCGGTAGATGCGGCGGATCCGCGAGACACCCAGATCGTGCTGATACAGATGCTCTTCGTGGTCGGCATCGGCGGCCAGCGCCTCGAGCACCTCGCGGTCCTGTTCGAGGACCTCCCAGTGCCGGGCCTCGAGCCGGGTGCGGTACAGGAAACGCCACACCTCACGCTCCCAGCCGTCCACGCGGCGGGTGCGCCAGTGGAAGATCGCGGAGTTGCCGGCGTCGACCGGGGTGGCCATGCCGACGATGCCGAAGACCCCACCGGGACCGGCGTTCGGGGCGTAGGGGATCTCCAGGTCCACGTAGTCCATGGAGCCCCGCACGTATTCGACCCAGTCGAAGTTCACGCCGACCTGATCGGTTTTCTCGAAGAAGAAGCCGCGATCGGTTTCGCGGATCCGGAAGCGGGCGGAGGTGTCGCCGCCGAACATCGAATGCGAATCGCGGTGCAGGAAGGCGCCGTGCATGGGGTCGAGCACATTGTCCATGTAGAAACGCCACGGCCCGGCCCATTCCGCGAAGTTCGGGAACCAGGAGACAGCCGGATCGCTGAGCCGGTCGGGCAGGACGAACGGCGTGGGTTCGGAGTCCGCTGTCAGCGGGATGAACGCGAAAATGGTGTCGGCGGCCTCGACGACCCGCAGCGACACCGTCGCCTGTTTACCTTCCAGCGCGCAGCCGGGCATACCGGGTACGGAGACGACGGTCCCGGTACCGTCCACCTGCACGCCGTGGTACTTGCAGGCGAGCCGGTCGCCAAGATGCTGACCGAGCGACAGCGGAGCGCTGCGGTGCGGGCAACGGTCCTCCAGCATGTGGACGGTGCCCCGCGGGTCGCGGAACAGCACCCAGTCGACGGACAGGCGGGTGACCTTCTTGGACTCGCCCGGTTTGACCATATGGGACGGCAGGATGGGGTACCAGCGGTCACGCAGGCCAGTGGCGGCGATATCGGCGGCGGACAGGTCCTTGCGGACGCCGACCGCGCGCTTCTTCGGACCGCCGGTCGCGGTGGGAGCGGAGGTGGTGGCAGTGGTCATATCAGTCTCCCAGTCGTCGCATCTCGGCGCGGAAATTGTCCTCGGTCCAGGCCTGTCCGTCGGGGGCGTGCAACCCCAGCTCGTTCAGGCCGGCGATCAATCCGGGCAGGTCGTGGGTTCCCCGGCCGAAAACCTCCATGATGGAGCCGGACAGTTTGGTCTCGTAGGGGCTGATCGGTTCCGGATGTGTTTGATGGGGGTCGAGATACTGCGCGGTCTTTTCAGGCATGGGCTGTCTCCTGTCCTTGCGATGCCATGGCATCGAGGCCTTCGGCGATGAGGGTGAACGCGGTGACCCATTCGTTGAACGAGGCGGCGCGTTCCCGGTGCGCGGGGATCGTGGCGCCGTCGAGGACGACGAAGACACCGTTGTCGATACCGCCGGCGATACTCTGTGGTTGCGCGATATCGACGCGCTCGTCGGGCAGCGAGGCGATCACCAGGCTCGGTGCGGTCACCCGCGCCAGGAGTTCGCCGTATCCGGGCGCCTCCGGATCGACCTCCGGATCGACCTCCGGATCGCCGAGGACCAGGCCCGCCACGAGCGCGGGCCGCCGGGCGGCGAGGGCGATGGCGCCGTAGGCCGTCGCCCCCGTGGATACCAGGTGCACCCGCTCGTGGCCGAGCGCCGCGACGGCGGACGCGGCGTCGTCGGCCCACGCGTCGACCGACCGCGGATCGGCGGCGGTCAGCGCGCGGCATCGCACCGCGACGGCGCCGAGGGCCTCGACCTGGCCGGCGAACCAGAGTGCCGGGTCCGGCCCGGTGTGCAGGCACACCAGCGGATAGACCGGGGCGTCGTCGTCCCATTCGCTGCGGGTCATCGGATCAGACCTCCCGGACCGGGATATGCACCGGTGGCGTGAACGATCCGGGCGCCGGTTCGATCGCCGCCACGTCGACCTCGACGATCGCCGGACCGCGCGTCGCCACCGCGTCCGCGAATGCCTGCTCGAACTTCCCCGGCCCCTGCACGAGGGTGTAGGGCATATCCAATGCCGCCGCGAGCAGATCGAACCGCGGCGTGAACAGGTCGACTCCGGCACGGTCGAACCCATTGGCCGCCTGCATATTCCGTAGCACCCCGTAGCCGCCGTCGTTGAAGACGACGACGACACACCACGCTCCGCAACCCGCCAGGGAGGCGAGTTCGCCCAGATGGACGGCGAGGCCGCCGTCGCCGGCGATCACGGCGGCCGGCACTCCGGGCCGGCCGAGCGCCGCGCCGATTCCCATGGCCAGCCCCTGGCCGATCCCGCCACCGAGCGGGAAGATATTGGTCTCGCGCTCGTAGAACGGCAGCAGCCGGTTACCCCATTGGCTCGACGGAATGGTCACATCACGCGCCACCACGGATTCACGCGGGAGCACCCGCCGCATACCGTCGCAGATCTCGGCGTACCCCCCGATATAGCTCGTCAGCGCCGCGCGGGCCGCCACCCGGGCGTCGGTCACCCGGGCCGGCCAGTGCGGGTCCACCGAGGTACCGGCCAGCGATTCGTTGATCGCGGCGAGAGTGGCCGCCGCGTCGCCCACCAGGCCGATCTTCGCCGGGTAGACCCGGCCGATCGCGGCCGGATCCACATCGATCTGGATCTGGGTGGCCGGCAGGCGCAGGTGGTAGCTCTTGGTCTCGTTGGAGCGGAAGTGGGTGCCGATCGACAGCAGCAGATCGGCGTCGGCGAGCAGCGGGGCGATCTCCGGGGCGGTCGCGAAGTTCCCGATCACCAGCGGATCGTCCTCGGGCACGATGGCCCGGCCCGAATTGCTGGTCAGCAGGCCCGCGCCGAGCGTGCGCAACAGGGTGGTCAGCTCGGCCTTCGCGCCGGCGGCGCCTCCGCCCACCCACAGCAGCGGCCGCCGGGACGCCGCGAGCAGGCCGACGGCCTCCGCGAGTGCGACAGGATCCGGCGCCGGCGTCGCGGAAGCCACCGGCTCGTAGGGTCGCTGATCGGCCGGACGTGCCAGATACTGCAGGTCCGAGGGCCATTCGATACTGGCGGGTCCCTGCGGCGCGGTGAGAATATGAGCGATCGCGGTTTCGAGTCCGGCCTCGACCTCATCGGCGCTGCGGATGGTCGCCGCGTAGCGGGAGACGGCGTCGAGCATCTGCAACTGTTTGGGTACCTCGTGGATGACGCCCCGGGTCGATCCGCCCGAACCCAGATACTCGCTCTCGATCTGACCGGTCACATGCAGCACCCGGCTTCCCGCGGTCAGCGCCTCGAGCATCGACCCGGCGGCGTTACCGGCTCCGGTACCGGTGCTGGTGAGCGCGACGCCGATCTTTCCGGTGGCCCGCGCGTAACCGTCGGCGGCATTGACCGCCGCCGCTTCGTGCCGCACCTCCACGAAATTCAGTTCGCGCGCCACCGCTTCGACCAGGGGCAGGTTGTGAATGCTGATCACGCCGAAGGCGGTATCGATGCCGTGCCGGCGCATGACATCGACGAGCACATCGCCGCCGGTCGGCTCTTTCTGGCCGGGACTGTCGATGGTCGTCATGGTTGGTTGTCCTCCGGGAGAGATCTGGGCGCGGATTCGGCGACCCGCGGATGGTCAGATGTAGCGGCCGACGCCGCCGCCCACGTCGACGCTCGCGCCGGTGATGTAGCCGCTCCGCGGCGAGAGCAGGGTGACGATGGGGAACGCGACCTCGTCCGCGGTGCCGAACCGGCCCAGCGCGATACCGCGATCGGCGGCGATCTCCGCGCTCCACGCCTCGTAGGAGAGCGCGGTACCAGAGCTCTCGAAACGCCGGCGCCACTGCCCGGTGTCGACGAGCCCGAGCAGCACCGAATTGACCCGGGTGCCGTCGGCCGCGAGTTCCTCGGCCATGGAATGGGTGAGGTTCAGCAGAGCGGCACGCGCGGCCGAGGTGACCGCCAGACGTGGTTCCGGCTGCCGGGACAGGATGGCGTTGACATTGACGACGGCACCCGCGCCGGAGGCGGCGAGTGCGTTCCGGGCGGCCCGCACCAGATTCCAGGAACCGAAGATCTTCAGGTCGAACTCGGCGCGGATCTGCTCGTCCGCGGTTCCCGGCAGTGTCGCCATCAGTGAGCGTCCGGCATTGCACACCAGACCGTCGATACCGCCGAAATGCGCGGCGGCGGCGTCCACGAAGGACTCGGCGTCGCCGCGATCGGTGACATCGCAGGCGGCGAGATGGACCCTGGCGGGGTCGGCGCCGAGAGAATCGATCGCGGTACGCAACCGGTCCAGATCGCGGGCGCAGGCGGCGATCCGGGCACCCTCGGCGAGCAGCATCCGCGTTGACGCCAGGCCCA
>NZ_JBSFRU010000378.1:0-5791 GCF_053589395.1 Nocardia sp. NPDC003345 | reverse complement strand
AATGCCTCGGACGAGGTGCTGCTGGCGATCGCCCGCGCCTTGTGCCTGTCGCAGACCGAGACCGAACACCTGCTCGATCTTGCCAAGCCCGCACTGGTGAAGGCTGCACCGAGGACACGCCCCGAATATCCGCACCCCCTGTCGCTGGCCATGCTCGACGCTCTCAGGGACCGGCCGGCGGTGCTGCTGGGCCGCCGCAACGACGCCCTGGCCTGGACACCATCCGGGCATCTGCTGCTGGCCCCGCATCTGCCGTTCGACACCAGTGATCCTCGCACCAGGCCATCGCTGCCGCGCCTGCTGTTCCTCGACCCGCAAGTCAGGAACGCCCATCCGGACTGGGAAGCAGAAGCCCGCACCTACGTCGCCTACCTCCGCCTCATCAGCGGCAAGTATCCCGACGACACCCGCCTGGCCGAACTCGTCGGCGAACTCTGCATGAAGGACGCCGACTTCGCCGCACTCTGGGCATCCGGCCTCGTCAAGGCGTGCACCGGGGGAACCAAGCGCTTCCAGAGCCCCCTCGTAGGCGCACTGACCGTCAACTTCCAGGTCTGGCTCCAAGCCGACACTCCCGACCACCGGCTCGAGGTCTACTCGCCGGCCGATCAGCCCTCCGCGGATGCTCTCGCGCTCCTCAACACCCTGGTGAACGAGAACCGGGAAACAGCCGTCGAGCCGACCGGAGTCACCGAGCGCCGCGGCAGTTCCGACGAGTGACTCGGCGATGCGCGGGGTGCACCGGCGAGGGTCGGTATTGGTGGGTCGTGGGATAGGCCGCCTTGCGAGCCGCGGTTACCGCGGCACACTTTCGGATACGGCTTCGGCGCAGTGACAGTGACAGTGACATCCTGTCGAGGTCAAGCAAGGTGCAGTGCCACAGCGAGAGTGCCGAACGCTGCCATGATCGAATAGACGCCGACATGCATACCGATCGCCAATCGAATGTCCTTCTTCCGCCAGGTGAGCCAGAACCCGGGGAATACCGGGAACAGCCTGCGCTCGTTCGATTCGTCGAGGTCATTCCGGTCGGGGGATGTCGATGCCGGCGGCGGCGAGTTTCGTTTCGACGAGCGAGGCCAAACGGGCTGCGGCGGAGTTGTGTACTTCGCCGTGGTGGGCGATCAGCCGGTACCGGGTCGCGGTCTCGGTGCGGGCTTGCAGGCCGGTGACGATCCTGAGCTGGGCGGGGTTGGTGAGGTAGTGCTCGGCCGTATCGGTGGCCAGTTCGGCGACACGGGGGTCGTCCGGTTCCCAGCCGATGACCTCGGCGCTGCGCCTGGCCAGTTCGACGAAGCGGGGGTCGTGCAGCGCCTGCTCGATATCGGTGAGATAGTCGTCGAAACCCTCGGGCACCAGCGCTTTGGCCAGCACGAAGGATTCCCGGGCGGTCCGCACGTCGTGTGGTGTGAAGCCGAGGGTGGGCATTCCCTCCAGCAATGCCACGGCGCGGTCGGGTAACAAGGTGCGGTCACCGGAGGTGAGCCGGTGGAGCATTTCCCGCTGCGCGGTCAACTCGGTGATCCGTCTGGTGAGGCGTTGTTCGGCGTCGGCGAGTGCGTCGGCGAACCGCGCGGCGTCGGAGGCGATGAGCGGGCCGATGTCGGCCAGCGGCACTCCGGCGGCGGCCAGCGTCCTGACCTGTACCAATCTCAACAGTTCGGGTGAGCCGTATCGCCGGTAGCCCGAGCTGTCGCGCGCTGGTTCGTCGAGCAGGCCGAGTCGGTGGTAGTGCCGCACCGTTTTGATCGTGATGTCGGCGAACGCGGCCGCCTGGCCGATGGTAACCCCGTCGGTCATCGACTCAGCGGTCCTGTCCATCCTGTACTGCTGCCGCGGTCTCCCGGACGGCGGCGGCGACGGCCCGGAAATCCTTCCGCAAGATCTGTGTGTGGTTGCTCGCGACCTTCGTGCCGACCCGCAGATTCGGATTCCGGCGGAGCACCGGGTCGAGAGAGGCGCGCATCTCTTCCATCTCTTGCGCGCCGCCGCCCAGGTTCGCGCCCGTGGCGAGGATGTAGCGCACGGGGCAGGCCAATCGGTCCAGGACCGGTTCGAGCGCGGCGCAGATCTCGTTGATCTCGATGTTGACCTCGGCGTGCTGAGCGGCGCTCATCGACGCGGACATGCCGAAGGGACGCACGAGCGGCAGGAACAACCGCATCCGGCGCCACCCCGCCGAATCGCTTCCCGCCCTTCCGCGCCGGTGTATCCCCACGGGACACCGCCGTCGACCGAGACCACGCCGGCGACCCGGTGTGGGTTTCGGTCGGCCCAGTGCACCGCCAGCGCCGCACCGTAGGACCAGCCGACCAGCAGCGGCCGGTCCACGCCGGTGGCCGCGACAACCGCGTCGAGGTCGCGAAGACAGCCCTCGAAGGAATAGTCCGCCGACCGCTTCGATCCGCCGCGGGCCCGCTCGTCGTAGGTGATGTGCCGCCACTGCGGGCCGAGTTCGGCGATCACCCGTCGCCAGGATCGCTGACTGGCGTAGGAGCCGTTGAGATACACAATGGCTGGTCCAGGGCCGCGGGTATCGGTAACCGCGAGAGCCGTGTCGTCGACAGGCACCATGCCGGCCCACGGTGAGGTCATCGAACGAGTCATGCGGTCAGCTTCCACCTTGACCTCGGGTCAAGGTCAAGGCGGAACTCAGCGAATCTCGACCGGTCGGTCCAAGAAGGACGATCTCTGCCGCAGATTCGGCACTGCGAAATCGATCGTGCCGAGGCGGAGATCGAAGCCACGGCCGCGTGCGCCTGCCACGCGACCACTGTTTCCGGCTGTGTTCCCACGACCACTCGGTACTTCCGGCTGCCGGATCGAGTTCGTCACGCCGGTCGAGTCGGCGGGCGGCCGTCGGTGATGTCGATCGCCGATGATTTCATGGTGGCTGTCAATTGTGTGGCCGCGTTCAGCAGTTCCACGCCGAGCAGTGTGCCGTCCGAAGCGAAATCCAGAGTTGCCACGATCTCTCTGTCCTTGTTCTCGACCTGCAGTGTCGATGCGACTCGGCCCGGCGCCGGCTCATCGGATGCCATGGCCAGGTAGGCAGCGTTGGCCCGTCTGTCCCAGGTCAATTCTTGGATGAACGACTGCTGCGGTTGCTCGGTCACTGGTCGATCCCCCTGGTCGGCCCGGTGTTCGCGGTCACCGGGGGTGGTCACGGTACGAGGGTAGTCGCCCGGGGCGAATTTGACTGTGCCGTGAGGGCACGGTGTGCAGTGGGATCCGGAAAGACCTACTGTGCTCAGGCCGGGGAGTGGGAACCATGAATCGAATACGCCGGAACGGGCGGCGGGCCGCCATCGTGACCGCGGCGGTGTTCGCCGGGGCGTTGACCGGGGTGTCGCCCGCGTCCCCGCAACCGCCTGCCGAACCCGCGGCGCAGGTGCGGTGGGGCGGATGTCCCGAGGATGTCCCGAACGACCCGCCGGTGCTGCAGTGCGCCACCGTGCGGGTACCGCTGGACTACCGTGATCCGGGCGGTGCGCAGATCGACATCATGATCTCCCGGATGGCGGCGAAGAACCCGGACGAACGGCGCGGTGTGCTGCTGCTGAACCCGGGGGGCCCGGGCGGATCGGGGTTGGGGCTGGCGCAGTTGCTGGTGTCCCAGGGCATGCCGGAAAGCGTGCTGGAACGCTACGACCTGATCGGTATGGATACCCGCGGAGTCGCGCATTCGGCGCCGGTGAGCTGCGGGTTCACCACCGATCAACCCTATTTCGGGAATATCCCGCCGCATGCGGCCGATGACGCGGCGGTCGCCGAGCGAGCGGAGATCGTGCGGGGTGTCGCCGATCAGTGCGCGGCCCACGACCGCGAGGGGCGGCTGCGCCATCTCTCCACCGCGAATACCGCGCGCGACCTGGACCGGATCCGGGCCGCGCTCGGCGAGGAGAAGGCCAGTTTCCTCGGGTTCTCCTACGGGACCGCGCTGGGCGCCGCGTACGCCTCGATGTTCCCGGAGCGCTCCGACCGGATCGTGCTCGACAGCAATATCGGCGATACCCACCTCGATCAGGACGGGATACGCCGGTACTCCCGGGGGATGGAGGAGACGTTCCCGGACTTCGCGAACTGGGCCGCCGCGCGGCACGACACCTACGGCCTCGGTCACACGCCCGAAGAGGTCCGCGATACCTACTTCACCCTGGCAGGGCGGCTCGACCGCGGACCGGTGGATGGTATCGACGGAAATCTTTTCCGGCTCGCGAGCTTCGTGACGCTCTACAACCCGCGATCTTATGAGCAGGCCGCGCAGCAGTGGCAGTCGCTGCTGGCCGGCGGTACACCGGAACCGGATTCGCCGGTGGGCCCGCCGGCGCCTTCGCCCGGTGACAACGCCTGGTCGGTATTTCTCGCGGTCACCTGCAACGACGTCGAATGGCCGGAGGATATCGGCAGCTACCAGCGGGCGGTCGCCGAGGATCGCGAAAAATACCCGCTGTACGGGGCATCGGCGGCCAATATCCTGCCGTGCGCCTACTGGCAGCCGCCGCTGGAGCCGCCGGTGGCGGTTTCCGGCGACGGTCCCGGCGTGCTCATCGTGCAGAACCGCCGCGACCCGGTGACCCCGTTGCGGGGCGGGGAGTTGCTGAACGACAAATTCGGTGAGCGCTCCCGGCTGGTGACCGTGGACGGCAGCGGGCACGGGGTATATGTCCTGGGTGACAACCCGTGTGCGCACGACGTCACCACCCGCTACCTGGTCGACGGCACGCTGCCGGAACAGGATGTGGATTGTGCGGCGGCCCCGCCGGCCGGGTGAGAACCGCACGGCAACGCCATGATTCGCCGCCCACCCGCCCGGCACCGGGCGGGTGGGCGAGATGCCCGCGTGGCGATGGGGCGGCTCCGGCGGCGTTCCTGCGATACTCGACTCGGTCTCGACACCGGGTGACGGTGCCGGCCGGGTAGCCCTGCCACGGGCGACGGCCGAGCCATTCGAACCCGGGCAGTGTGATTGCTGTATCCCCGCCAGTGCCGTCACCGAGGGAATCCGGGTCACCATGCGATTGGCGCGACGTACGTTTCTGCGCGGTGCGGGTATCGCCGGTGTATCGCTCGCGGCCGCGGCGGCGAGTGGATGCGGTGGCGACGAGGACACGCTGACGTTCTTCTTCCAGGCCAACCCCGAAGAGACCGACGGCCGGATGCGGGTGATCGACGAGTTCGCCCGCAGGTACCCGGACATCCGCGTCCGCCCCGTGCTGTCGGGTCCGGATCCGATGCAGCAGATGTCGACCTTCTGCGCGGGCGGTAAATGCCCCGATGTGCTGATGGCCTGGGAGCAGACCTACGCCGGTCTCGCCGACCGCGGGGTCCTGCTCGACCTGAATACCCTGCTCCGGCGGGACCCCGACTTCGCGCGGGCGCTGGCCTCGGAGAGCGTCCCGGCTCTCTACGACACCTTCGCCTTCGACGGCGGGCAGTTCGCGCTACCCGAACAGTGGTCGGGCAACTTCCTCTTCGCCAACACCGAACATTTCGCCGATGCCGGTCTGAGGGTCCCCGGCCGCTGGGACGCCGCCTGGAGCTTCGCCGAATTCCTCGACATCACCCGCGCGCTGACCGCCCGTGATCGCCGGGGCCGGGTGAGCCGGTGGGGATTCGTCGACACCTGGGTTCCGTACTATTCGGCGGGCCTGTTCGGTATGAACAACGGCGCCGAATGGGCCAGCCCGCGAACCCGCCCGGTGCGTGGCAATTTCGCCGCCGCCGGATTCCTCGAGGGCGTGCAGTTCTACGCGGATCTGGCCAACGAGCACCGGGTGGCGCCGACCCC
>NZ_JBSFRU010000377.1:0-5793 GCF_053589395.1 Nocardia sp. NPDC003345 | reverse complement strand
AGCGGCGGAGCCGCTCCAAAATCACAGCCCCACCCTTCGCGAAGGGGGCACATCCGAACCCACCTTCGCAGAGGCGTCGATCCCCAATCCCCCCTGCGCCGAGCTGGTGATCCCAACCCACCCCTTCGCGAAGAGTTCACCCCACCCCCACATCTCCTACCTCCAGCTGGGAAGCCAGAGGTGGTCCTGCCAGTTTCCGGTGGTGATCGGGAGTCCGGTCAGGATCGGCCACAGCCAGATGAAGTTCGCGATCACGAGCGCGGTGTACAGGCAGACCGCCAGCAGGCCGAGGCTGTGTCGTTCGCTGGGTTCCGTGGGCGGGTAGGAGCCGTTCGCTCGCGCGGCCGGGCGGCGGACGGTACCGAGTACATCTCCGAGGACCAGCGCCACCGCCATCACCAGGAACGGTGCCAGGGTGACGGCGTAGAAGTAGTACATCTGGCGGTCGAGGGTCAGGAACCAGGGCAGCAGGGCCGCGCCGTAGCCGGTGAGCACGGCGGCGTACCGCCAGTCCCGGCGTACGATCCAGCGCCACAGCCCCCAGGCCAGTACCGGCAGCGCTATCCACCACAGGGCGGGTGTGCCGATGAGCATGACGGCTTTTACGCATTCGGTCTGGCCGCAGCCGGTGACGCCGTCGTCGGCGTAGTAATAGAGCATCGGCCGCAGGCCCATCGGCCAGGTCCAGGGTTTGGATTCCCACGGGTGATGGTTGCCGGCGGAGTTGGTGAGTTCGGAGTGGAAGGTCAGGGTGCGGGAGTGGAAGTACCACAGGGATCGCATCGCGTCGGGCGCCACATGTGACCAGAATCCGCCCGCCCCGATCCCGTCTTCGGGTGCCGAGGGGTTTCCTGCCATGAACCGGTAGACGGCGGTCTCCTCGCGGAACCATGCGGCGTAGCTCGCGAGGTAGACGCCCAGTGGAACCAGCACCAGCGCGTAGAGGGCCGGTCCGATATCGCGGATCGCGGTGCCGTACACCGGCCGCCGCACTCCGTAGGCGCGGCGCGCGGACAGATCGAACAGCACGCTCATCAACCCGAACGCGGCGATGAAGTACAGCCCCGACCATTTGGTCCCGCAGGCCAGGCCGAGCAGCACCCCGGCCCCGAAACGCCACCAGCGCACGCCCAGCCGCGGGCCCCACGGTGTTTCGCCGATCCGGCCCTCGGCGTCGGCGCGGGCCATCCGTGCCCGCACCTCGTCCCGGTCGACGATCAGGCAGCCGAAGGCGGCGGTGACGAAGAAGGTGATGAAGATGTCCAGCATGCCGATTCGCGACGAGACGAAGGTGGCCCCGTCGGCGATCAGCAGGATCCCGGCCAGTGCGCCCAGCAGGGTGGAGCGGGTCATCCGCCGTACGATCCGGATCACCAGCAGCACCAGCGCGGTGCCGGCCAGGGCCGCGGTGAACCGCCACCCCCAGCCGTTGTAGCCGAACAGCGCCTCGCCGAGCGCGATCATCTGCTTTCCGACCGGCGGATGAACCACCAGCCCGTATCCCGGGTTGTCCTCGATGCCGCCGGTGAGGAACTGCCAGCCCTGGGGGGCGTAGTGCTTCTCGTCGAAGACCGGGGTCCCGGCGTCGGTCGGGTAGTTGAGCATGGTGAACCGCGTAATGGCCGCGACCACCGTCAGGAACAGGCTGACCACCCATCCGCGCGCGGTATCGAGGGGACCGAAATCGGGTGCGGGCCGCAACGGAGCCGGACTCGACCAGAGATGCGGCGGCCGCCGGGGCGCGCCGGGGCGCATTTCGGTCAGCTGGGTCACGCTGAGAGTTTAGGGGAGGGGTGCCCGGCGGGTTTTTCGACGCCGCCTCCGGCGCCGGCCCTCGGTGGGCACGGCTAGGCTGCCGACATCGACAGGTTCGGACCGGCCGGGCCGGGCAGGAGCATGGTGACCGACGGTGGGCTGATCCTGGCGGCGACACCGCTGGGGGCGATCGGGGACGCGTCGCCGCGGTTGCGGGAGGCGCTGGGCAACGCCGATATCGTCGCCGCGGAGGACACCCGCCGCACCCGGTCACTGGCCACCGCGCTGGATGTGGAGATCCGGGGCCGGGTGGTGAGTTTCTACGATCATGTCGAGAGCGCCCGGGTCCCGGCTCTGCTGTCGGAGATCGCCGAGGGGCGGACGGTACTGCTGGTGACCGATGCGGGGATGCCGTCGGTGAGTGATCCGGGGTACCGGCTGGTGGCGGCGTGCGCCGAACAGGGCCTGCCGGTGACCTGCCTGCCCGGGCCGTCGGCGGTGACGACCGCGCTGGCGTTGTCGGCGCTACCGGTGGACCGGTTCTGTTTCGACGGTTTCGCGCCCCGCAAACCGGGGCGTCGTAAGGAGTGGCTGGCGACCCTGGTCACCGAGCAGCGGGCGTGCGTGTTCTTCGAGGCCCCGCACCGGCTGGCGGATTGTCTGGCCGACGCGGTGGAGGTCCTCGGCGGCGGGCGGCGGGCGGCGGTCTGCCGGGAGCTCACCAAAACCTATGAGGAAGTGGTGCGCGGCACGCTGGCCGAGCTCGCCGAATGGGCGGCCGAGGGGGCGCGGGGGGAGATCACGGTGGTGCTGGCGGGGGCCGCGCCGACGGTGGCGGATCCGGAGGATCTGGTGGCGCAGGTGGAGGAACGGGCGGCGGCCGGGCTGCGGCTCAAGGACGCCAGCGCGGAGATCGCGGAGATGGCGGGGGTTTCGCGGCGCGAACTCTACGACGCCGTACTGGCGGCCCGGCGCGCGGCGCTGGACTGAGACCCGGCCGCGGGCCGGCCGGGTCTCGCGGTCAGTCCTCGGTTTTGGGTTCCACGTAGCGCGGGAACACCGGTTCGGGCGCGGGCAGCGCGACGCCGGGTACCAGCGGGGTGGCGATATCGGCGAATTCGCGGCCCTGCTGTGCGAGCAGGTCCAGGATCTTCGCCGCCGAGCCGGGGATCACCGGCTGGGTCAGGATGGCGACGATCCGGACCACCTCGAGGGTTACGTACAGCACCGTCGCCATCCGGGCGAGATCTTCCTCGGTACCGGATTTCCGCAGTGCCCAGGGGGCCTGGGCGCTGAAGTAGCGGTTGGTCTCACCGAGGGTCAGCCAGATCTGCTCGAGTGCCAGGTGCATCAGCTGCACATCGAATTCGGCGCGGCAGCGGTCCAGCAGCCCGCTGGCCCGGTCGAGCAGCGCGCGGTCGGAGTCGGTGAACTCGCCCGGCGTGGGCACCGCGGCGCCGCAGTTCTTGGCGACCATGGTGAGGCTGCGCTGGACCAGGTTGCCGTATTCGTTGGCCAGGTCGGCGTTGATGCGGGAGACGATCGCCTCGTGGCTGTAGCTGCCGTCCTGGCCGTAGGAGATCTCGCGCAGCAGGAAGAAGCGCACCGCGTCGAGGCCGTAGGTGTCGACGAGGGTGAGCGGGTCGACGACGTTGCCGACCGATTTCGACATCTTCTCGCCCTTGTTGTAGAGGAACCCGTGGACGAAAACCCGTTTCGGCAGTTCGATACCGGCCGACATGAGGAACGCCGGCCAGTAGACCGTGTGGAAGCGGGTGATGTCCTTGCCGATGATGTGCACATCGGCGGGCCAATATTTCTGGAAGGCGGCGGAATCGGTATCGGGGAACCCGACGCCGGTGAGGTAGTTGGTGAGCGCGTCCACCCAGACGTACATGACGTGATCGGGGTGGTCGGGGACCGGGACACCCCAGTCGAAGATGGTCCGCGAGATCGACAGATCCTGCAGTCCGGCCTTGACGTAGCTCACGATCTCGTTGCGCCGGGTCGCGGGGGCGATGAATTCCGGGTGCTCGTCGTAGAGGGCGAGCAGTTTGTCCTGGTAGGCCGAGAGCCGGAAGAAGAAGTTGGATTCCTCGGTCCAGGTGACCGGGGTCTTGGACTCGGTGGAGATACGGCTGCCGTCGTCGAGCAGCGTGGTCTCTTCCTCGGTGTAGAACGCTTCGTCGCGCACCGAGTACCAGCCGGAGTAGTTACCCAGATAGATATCGCCGTTGTCGAGCATCCGCTGCCAGATGGCTTTGCTGGCGATCTGGTGGTCGGCGTCGGTGGTGCGGATGAACCGGTCGAAGGAGACGTCGAGGGTTTTGTCCATCCGCTCGAACACATCGGAGTTGCGGGCGGCCAGTTCCTCCACCGGGATGTTCTCGGCGGCGGCGGTCTGCTGCATCTTCTGACCGTGCTCGTCGGTGCCGGTCATGAAGAACACGTCGTACCCGTCGAGCCGCTTGAAGCGGGCCAGCGCGTCCGAGGAGATGTACTCGTAGGCATGCCCGATATGCGGCGCACCGTTGGGGTACGCGATGGCCGTGGTGAGGTAGAAGGCGGGGCGATCGACTGCGCTCATGGTGTGTCGATTCCATCATGCGGACCGCGGTGAACCCGACTCGACTGCGTGTTCATGCCATCAGAGGGTACTGGCCGGGCTTCGCGGACCGGAATCGAATTCGGCGGTGGTGGGCCGCGGGCCGGGCGGAGCCGCCGCGCCAACGCGACCGGGCGGGGTCTCTACTGTGGTGCGCGTGCCTCTTCTCGATCGTGTGCGTGCGCCGCGTTCCGCCCGCGGGGCGGTCCCTGTCCTGTTCGCCGGCTCGCCGCGGGTGACCGTCCGATGAGCTCGAAACGTCCCGCGCCGCCGCTGCCCGAACCGCTGGCGCCGCTGGTCGACGCGCATACCCACCTGGACGCCTGCGGTGCCACCGACGCGGCATCGGTGGCGGCGATGGTCGACCGGGCGGCCGCGGCCGGGGTCGGCCGGGTGGTGACCGTGGCCGACGATCTGGACGCCGCTCGCTGGGCGGTGCGCGCGGCGGGCTGGGACGAACGGGTGTACGCGGCGGTCGCGCTGCATCCCACCCGGGCGAACGCGCTCGACGATGCCGCGCGGGCCGAGCTGGAGAAGTTGGCGGCGGATCCGCGGGTGGTGGCGGTCGGGGAGACCGGGCTGGACTACTACTGGCCCGGCAAGCTCGAGGGCTGCGCGGATATCGAGACCCAGATCGAAGGTTTCCGCTGGCATATCGACCTGGCCAAACGGATCGGGAAACCGTTGATGATCCACAACCGGGAGGCCGATCACGATCTGCTCACCGTGCTGCTGGACGAGGGCGCACCCGAGACCGTGATCTTCCACTGCTTCTCCTCGGACGTGAATATGGCGCTGTCGTGTGTGGCCGAGGGGTATGTGCTGAGCTTCTCGGGGACCGCGAGCTTCAAGAACGCGCACGAGCTGCGGGAGGCGGTGCGGGTGGTGCCCGACGAGCAGTTGCTGGTCGAGACCGATGCTCCGTATCTGACGCCGCATCCGTACCGGGGTGCGCCGAATGAGCCCTATTGCCTGCCGTACACCGTGCGGGCGGTCGCCGGACTCCGCGGGCAGGATCCGGTGGAACTGGCGGAGATCAGCACGGCCAACGCACAGCGCGTCTATCGGCTGGCGAACTGAGGAACCACCCCGGAGTTCGATGTGAGTTGAATCACAGTTTCCCGGACTGCATGGCGTCTAGCTGGGGTCCCGCGCCGCTGCGGCTCGGGCGCGCGGTGAACCGGCCGGTTCCGGTTGTCGTCGGCCGCACCCTTCGTTATCGTCCCGTTACCGTGTCACCTTTTGCGAGGATCAACTCCTCACGTTCGCCCCTGCTGTACATGGTTATCGCCGCTGTACTGCTCACCCTGATCGTCGGCGCCGGCGCGGCCATCATGACGCACGGCTCCGGAGGCGACCGGACCCATTCGGCCCCGGCGGCGGTGGTGTACGTCCCGGAGATGCCGCGGGTCGCCTGATCTACCTGCGCCGTG
>NZ_JBSFRU010000376.1:0-5804 GCF_053589395.1 Nocardia sp. NPDC003345 | reverse complement strand
CCGGCCGGGCTGGAAACCTCCCTGACGCAACTGAATCAATGGGTCGCCGGGCAGCCCCGGGATATCGCCCAGGTGATCAATTCGATCGCCATCGACTTCCTCAACAGCCAGCTGGTCGTGAATGTCGCCAATACGCCGCTGGCTCATATGCTCAATCTGCCGACGCTGATCGCCAACATCAAAGTCGTCCTTTCCCCGGACGGCGGCGGCCCCGTCGAACGCCATCCCATGGGCGGCGATACCTACATCAGCGCCCCCGGCCCGCTCGACGATGCCGAATTGCGCAGTGTCGATGTCTGCTCGTTCGGCTTCAACAGCGTGGACGCCGGCGGAAACGCACTGAACATCAGCGCCGGGCACTGCAATCCCAATCTCGACAAGGGCGACGAACGGGCTTCGGTCTACGGCCCGAATATCCGCAATATCCCGGCCAGCCCGCAGCTGGGCACCTTCATCCAGTCGGAGCTGGGCGGCCCCAGCACGCTGGATTACTCGGTGATCCAGCTGAACGAGCGCGCGGTCGGCGCGGGTATGGACCAGCCCTCGGTGCGAGGCGCCAACGGCACCACCCTGACCATCACCGGCACCGCCGACCCGGTGACCGGCGCCCCGGTCTGCAAGTCCGGGCAGTCCTCCACCTTCACCTGCGGCTTCGTCGTCGCCGACCGGGTCGAGACCCAGCTGTTCACCACCGAGGGCGAGCCCAAGTTGGTCCGCGGCTTCGCCAGTACGGCCTGCACCCTGGGCGGAGACAGCGGCGGGGCCATCGTCACCGGCACCCTGGCACTCGGTATCACCAGCGGTTCAAACGCCGCCGACAGGGCCGACTGCACGGATGCCAACATCACGATGGCCCAGTACGGCGGCACCGCCACCCTGGGCATTCCCATTCACGCCATCCTCGCGCAGGCCGATGCGGCGTCCGGTGGGGGCGTCGGCAGCGGCATCAGCGTACGAACCCGGCCGAACGCCGGATGAGGCGGATATAGTCTCTGCATGCTCATGCCACGCATAGGTAAACGGCGAGAGTCGCCGTCCAGAAACCGGCTGCACCGTGCCGCGATCGCCGCCTCGGCGGCCGTGCTGCTGTTCGGCCCCACCGCGGTCTCCTCGGCCGCCCCCGAACCCGCTCCCGGGCTGCCCAGCGACCTCGTCGCGGCGCTGCAGCGCGATCTGCACATCTCCCCGGAGGAGTATCTGGCGCGGGCCGATACCGCGCAGCAGGTGGCGGCCTTCGCGACCACCGCTCAGCGGCAGTTCCCGCAAGTTTTCGCGGGTTCCTGGCTCGACGAGCAGGGTAAGGGCGTGGTGGCGCTGGCTCCCGGCCCCGGTGCCGACGAAGCGCGTGGCGCGGCCGAGTCCAGCGGTTTCGTGGTCCGCAATGTCGCCAAGAGCGAATCGACGCTGCGCGGCGAGAAGAGCGCGTTCGAGCGCTGGCTCGACGGCCAGCCCGAGGCGGTTTCCGCGCTGGTGCGCGGCGTCGTGATCGACACCGTCAACAACAGCATCGCGGTCCGGGTGGACAAGGCCGGGCTGCCGATGCCGAACTTCATCGACCCGGCCCGGGTCATCGTGATGGCGCCCCCGGTGGCCGCGGAGACCCTGCCGCAGGCGGCGGCGGTCGCCGAGGCCGGCACCGTCGGGCTCGGCGGCGGCGACGGATTCGCCTCGATCGCCGGCGACAGCTCGCTGCGCTGCTCCTTCGGTTTCAACGGTGTCGGCCCGGCCGGCAACGTCGTGAACATCACCGCCGGACACTGCAACCCCGACCTGAACAATGTCGGCGCTGCCACCGTGCACGAATCGCTCGGCGGCAACAAGGTCGGACCGAAGATCGCGACCTTCCAGAAGTCGGTACTGGGCAACCAGGACTACTCCATCCTGGATATCGAAGACGGCGCCAACGGCCGCTTCGAGAACAATCAGGTCAAGGTTCCGGGTGCCGCACCCGTCCCGATCGAGGGCGTGGCCGCCCCGGTCGTCGGCGCCCCGGTCTGCAAGTCCGGCTCGCGGACCGGTTTCAGCTGCGGCGTGGTGAACGCGGTGGACCAGACCGTCCAGGTCGGCGACCGTCAGCTCACCCAGAGCTTCTCCGCCAATATCTGCGCCCTCCCCGGCGACAGCGGCGGCCCGATCGTGACCGGACGCCTGGCACTGGGCATCTCCAGCGCCTCCTCGGTGGCCGACTACCCGATCTGCGAAATCCCCAACCTGCTGGGCGTGCTCACGGGTAACGCCCCGCAGCTCTTCGCGCAGCCGGTGAGCGTGGTGCTCTCCGACAACCCGGGACTGCGCATCCGCACGAGCTAGTGACCGGCCGCCCTGTGTTCTGGGCACAGGGCGGCGGCCCGGCGGCCGGCCCGAGGGCCGGCAGCCGTACGGCATAGAGCAGGCCAGAAGGGCCGGCAGCGTCGCTGCCGGCCCTTCTGCTCGTCTTCAGGGCGATCGCGGCCCAGCGAGACGTACCTGATTGGGCGGGGTTGGTGTCCTGAGCGGATACAGGGGTGCGAGCGGCCGCGGGGTGCCGGCTCGGCCCGTCGAGCACTATTCGACGCCGCGGTCACCATTGTGCGGACGAGAAGAACTCCGGCCGGTCTCGCGTGTCACCCCTGCGGGACCGCCGGTACAGGCAACCGGAAATCCCCGGGCACGCATCCGACCGGCTCCGGAAACGGAAGAGGCGGTCAGGATCCGGAGTTCACTCCGAATCCTGACCGCCTCTTTCGATGCGATTTCAGTGGTGTGCGGTCCCGCTCCGCAGTGCGAGGCGGGACCGACGGCCGTTACTTGGGCGCTTCCACTTCCGCTTCCGCCTTCGCGGGCTCGGTCTGGGGCTGCCCACCGTTGGCCCATTTGCTGGCACCGGCCGGCGCCTGCAGGGTGTTGACCAGTTCGACACCGGCCGCGATGAGGGTCGGCCCGCCGACGGCGATGGTGCCGATGATGCCGCCGATACCGGCGCCCGGGACACACCCGATTGCCGGGATGACGACACAGCCGACAACGAAGCCGATAGCCGTACCGACGAAGCCGCCGATGGCCGTGGCCAGGCCGAAGTTGCTGGAGAACTCGCTGATCGCGCTCTGGTTCTCGGCGGGCGAGGCGATCGGCTTCAGCGTCTGCGGCATGGCGACGGGCTGCAGGACCGAGCCCGGGGCGCCCGGCTCTACGCCGGCCGGCCGTTCCGGAGTCAGCTCGAGGACGGCGCCGTCCTTCTTGACCTCCGAGGCCACCGGAATCTCGACGCCGTTGGTGGTGAACTCCAGCGGCATGGAAGCCACCAGGGCACCGCTCTTGTCCTTGATCTCGACGACCTTCTGGACGTCTTCTTTACCGTCTTCCGCGATGGGGTCCCCGGCCGCCTCCCCCGCGACCGGCTCCTCCTGCGCAGCGACCGGCTCCTGCTGAGGGATTTCCTTCTCGACGATGGAGAAGGTTCCGCCGTTGATGGTCGCGACCACGGTCTTTTCCAACAACTGGACGGCGTAGTTGACGGTTTCCTTGGGCGCAGCCGCCGGTTCCGCATGGGCTGTGCCGAAGCCCATGGCGAGCGAACCGCTGACCAGTGCAGCGATCGCGGCGGATCTCGGGAGTGTCATCCATTTCCAATCGGGTGTCCGGCGTGACATCTCGACGCGAGGGGGTCCTTTTAGAAGTGACCCGGAAATCCTCCCCGAGCGTTATGAGATGTCACGCTTCCTGATAGATCGGGCTGAGCGTAGTCGAATGCACTGGCAAAAGGCGAGATTCGTTTCCCAAGCGTAAGAAACCGCCCGGGTAAGCCTGGCCTTATCACGGCACGCGAGGGCGGGCCCTTTACGGTGTTGATCAGGTCGTTCCGTTATGGACGAACAACTGAACAAGGTGATGTTGATCACGCCACGATTGCCGCGAAAAACCCAGGCAGACGGGCCGCGGCCTGCCGGCGATCGTACAGTGGACACCAGTAGTTACTGGCGAGTAACTTACTGGCGGTTACGATACGAGCCGGACGGGTACTGCTCAGTTCTCCGTACCTCGTGTTGCTTCGAAAGAAAGGTCGCGACATGAATGCCCTGACAGTGACGCTGGGCACCTTGGGGGCGGCGCTCAGCCTGCTGTGCTGGGCGTCGTTCTTCGGCGGCGTCCGGGATATTGTCCGGTCCATCATGCTGGGCCAGCCCGCCCCGGATCGCTGGCGGCCGTTCTTCCCGCGTTTCAAACAGATGCTGGTCGAGTTCCTGGCGCACACCCGGATGAACAAGTTCCGGACGGTCGGCTGGGCCCACTGGCTCGTGATGATCGGCTTCCTCGGCGGCGCGATCCTCTGGTTCGAGGCCTACGGCCAGACCTTCGATCCGGCCTTCCACTGGCCGATCATCGGCAATACCGCCGCCTATCACCTGTGGGACGAGATCCTCGGCATCGGCACCGTGGTCGGTATCACCGTGCTGATCGTGATCCGGCAGCTGAACCATCCGCGGATACCGGAGCGGCTGTCGCGGTTCAGCGGTTCCGCCTTCGGCCCGGCGTATGTGATCGAAGCGATCGTCTTCCTCGAGGGCCTGGGCATGGTCTTCGTGAAAGCCGGCAAGATCGCGACCTACGGCCACGCCAACGGCGCCACCGACTTCTTCACCATGCGGGTGGCCGAACTGCTCCCCGCCAGCCCGACCATGGTGTCGATCTTCGCCTTCATCAAGCTGATGTCGGGTATGGCCTTCCTCTACCTGGTCGGCCGCAACATCACCTGGGGCGTGGCCTGGCACCGGTTCTCGGCCTTCCCGAACATCTACTTCAAGCGTGAGGACGACGGCGGCGTCGCCCTGGGCGCGGCCAAGCCGATGATGTCCAAGGGCCGCGCCCTGGATATGGAGAACGTCGACCCGGATACCGACACCCTCGGCGCCGGACGGGTCGAGGATTTCTCGTGGAAGGGCTGGCTGGACTTCACCACCTGCACCGAATGCGGCCGCTGCCAGTCGCAGTGCCCGGCCTGGAACACCGGTAAACCGCTGTCGCCGAAGCTGCTGATCATGTCGCTGCGCGACCACGGCCGCGCCAAGGCCCCGTACCTGCTCGCCGGCGGCAGCCGGGATATGGGCGGCGACGAAATCGGCCTGGTGGACGCCGACGGCAACCCGGACGAAGCGAAACTCGCGCAGATCTCCGAGGCCGCCCGCGCCGAGGCCGAACGCCCGCTGGTGGGCGAGGCCGAGGTGAACGGCATCATCGACCCCGAGGTGCTGTGGTCGTGCACCACCTGCGGCGCCTGCGTGGAGCAGTGCCCGGTCGATATCGAACACGTCGACCACATCATCGATATGCGCCGCTACCAGGTGCTCATCGAATCGGAGTTCCCGTCCGAGCTCGCGGGTCTGTTCAAGAACCTGGAGAACAAGGGCAATCCGTGGGGCCAGAACGCCAAGGACCGGCTCAACTGGATCAACGAGATGGACTTCGACATCCCGGTGTTCGGGAAGGACGCGGACAGCTTCGACGGGTACGAGTACCTGTTCTGGGTGGGCTGCGCCGGCGCCTACGAGGACCGCGCGAAGAAGACCACCAAGGCCGTCGCCGAACTGCTGGCGACCGCCGGTACGAAGTTCATGGTGCTGGGCCAAGAGGAGACCTGCACCGGCGATTCGGCCCGCCGCGCCGGTAACGAATTCCTGTTCCAGCAGCTGGCCATGCAGAACATCGAGGTGCTGAACTCGGTGTTCGAGGGCGTGGAACAGAGCAAGAAGAAGATCGTCGTCACCTGCGCCCACTGCTTCAACGCGCTGAACAACGAGTATCCGCAGGTGGGCGGCACCTACGAGGTC
>NZ_JBSFRU010000375.1:0-5833 GCF_053589395.1 Nocardia sp. NPDC003345 | reverse complement strand
GTGCCCGCTTCGACGAGGCGTCGCAGGATGGCCTTCTCGGCGACGATTTCGGCGTAGTACCCGGCGTTCGCGGCCGTGGGGACCGTCTGGGTGAGGGTGACCAGATACGGGGCGCCGCCGATACGTTTCAGTTCGCCGCTGCGGTCCAGGCCGGCGGCCACGGTGACCGGATCGGCCGGTTCGCCGCGACCGTACAGGTCCAGGATGGCGTCGTAGACGGCCTGGTGGGCCGGGCGGTAGAAATCGCCCGAGCGCAGGACCTCCACCACATCGGCGATGGCGTCCTTGCTGAGCAGCATGCCGCCGAGAACCGATTGTTCGGCGGCCATATCGTGCGGTGGCTGGCGCCCGAAATCCTCACCGGGCGGCTCGGGTGGGAAATCCGTGTGCCCGCGGTCATCGACGACTGCCATCCGACTCGACCGTCCTCTCCTTCACGACCGGACGCACCCCTGGAGACATGGTCTACCTCGAGGGTCCGACAGGTTCACCGATACGCCGGGTGCGTCGCTGACCTGTGGTCAGACAACCCAGCTATCACCCCGAGTAAGCCGTTCCGCCATACCGCGACCGGGTGTCGCCGATGGTGCTGCGATGAACCTAAGCGAGGTTCTATCCACATGCCAAACATGGCTGGGGATAGAGCTGTGGATAACCTGTGGATAGTTCACCTCTGGTTGTGCACAACTTGTGGAGAGCCTGGGGAAAACAGAGGTCAGGCGCTCAAAAATCGCAGCTAGACCGGGATCTTTGCCATCAACACAGTGTGGATAAACAATGTATCGGCGTGTCGACAGTGTTGAACATCCGGGCGTGTTGAGTTAACGGACAGGCGAACAGATATGAGCTGGGTCACATTACGCCCGGTCGGTTTTGTGATTGATCCACAGGATCCACATCTTGTGGATAACGCGGATGCGATCGAATCGAGTGCCGGCGGCGTTTCTGCAGGCACCCGCCCCCACGAGAGATCCAGCTAATAGCCGGTTATTGAAAAAGTGGCGCAACACACCATACCGGGGACCACAGATGTGGTCCCCGGTGTCGGGTGTGTCGCGACCGGCGTCAGCCGGCGGCCACGACCTCCAGGGCGAGCTTCGCGGCGACATCGGGATGCAGGTGCACGGTGACCTGGTGCTTACCGGTGGCCTTGATATGCGCCTTCGGCAGCTCGATGCTGCGCTTGTCGAGAACCGGGCCCCCGGCCGATTTGATCGCCGTGGCGATATCGGACTGGGTGACCGAGCCGAAGAGCTTGCCGGTGCCGGCGGTCTTCACCGACAGGGAAACTCCCTCGAGGCCCTCGATGGCCTGCTTGAGTTCGTTGGCGTGGCCCAGATCGCGCACCCGGCGGGCCTCCTGGGCCCGGCGGATACCTTCGACCTGCTTCTGCGCACCGCGGGTGGCCACGATGGCCAGCCCCCGGGGCAGCAGGAAGTTGCGGCCGTAGCCGTCCTTGACCTCAACGGTGTCGCCGGGAGCGCCGAGGTTGTCCACATCGGCAGTCAGGATGAGCTTCATATGCTTGACCAGACCTTTCTCAGCGAGCCGTCGAAACGTAGGGCAGCAGCGCCATCTCACGCGAGTTCTTCACCGCGATGGCGATATCACGCTGATGCTGCACGCAGTTGCCGGTGACCCGGCGAGCGCGGATCTTGCCACGCTCACTGACGTACTTGCGCAGCAGCGGCACATCCTTGTAATCGATATCGACGAGTCCGGTCTTGGCTTCCTTGCAGAAAGCACAAGCCTTCTTCTTGAGCACCTTTTCGCGCGCCGGTGCCTTGGCCATTTTCTTTCACTCCGTATTCTTGGCGACCCGCTGGAGCGGGTCTGTGCGGGCCGTATCAGAACGGCGGTTCGTCATCCATCCGGCCGCCGCCCCCGAAGGAGCCGGCCGCGGGCGCGCTACCCCACGGGTCTTCCGCTGCGCCCTGTTCGGACCGTCCGCCGCCGCTGTTTCCGGCGTTGAAGTTTCCACCACCGCTGTTGGAACCGAATCCGCCACCGCCGCCACCCCGGCTGGTCTTGTTGACCTTGGCCGTGGCGTACCGCAGCGAGGGGCCGACCTCGTCGACCTCGAGCTCGACGACGGTGCGCTTCTCGCCCTCACGGGTTTCGAAGGAGCGCTGCTTGAGCCGCCCGCTCACGATCACCCGGGCACCCCTGGTCAGGCTCTCGGCGACATTCTCCGCCGCGTCGCGCCAGATATTGCAGCGCAGGAACAGCGCTTCGCCGTCTTTCCACTCATTGGTATTACGGTCGAAGATCCGCGGCGTCGAGGCCACGGTGAAGTTCGCTACCGCCGCGCCCGCGGGCGTGAATCGGAGCTCGGGGTCGGCCGTCAGATTACCGATGACCGTGATGACCGTATCGCCTGCTGCCATGGGGGTTCCTCCTGCTCGGTGTGCAGTCCGATTGCACTCGCCTTGTTGCGCTAGAGCCTAGAGACAGACTCCGACGAAACCGCGGTACCGCCGGAACTACTTCTCGTTGCGCAGAACCTTGGTGCGCAGCACCTGCTCGTTGAGGCCGAGCTGGCGGTCGAGTTCGCTCACCGTGGCGGGCTCGGCGGTCAGATCGACGACCGCGTAGATGCCTTCGGCCTGCTTGCTGATCTCGTAGGCGAGACGCTTGCGGCCCCAGATATCGACCTTGTCGATTTTCCCGCCCTCGGTCTTCACAACGTTGAGCATCGTGTCCAGGGACGGCCCGACGGTGCGCTCGTCCATGCTCGGATCGAGGATGACCATCACTTCGTAATGACGCACGAACCAATCACCTCCTGTGGTCTGGTGTCGGCCACGGACGTTCCGTGGCAGGAGGTCGTCGCGTCAGCAACCGGGCAAGAGTACCCGAGCCGGTGGCCCGCGGCGAAATCGATCTTCACCACCGCGTTCACCGCCATCCTGCCCGGTCGTGGCCCGATACCGGGCACGGCCGGTATTTCCGGGCCCGGGAAGGGACCGGGCCGGCCGCGACGGCGGCCACTAGGGTGGGCCGTATGACGATCGGAGCCGCCTCGCGCGCGTTCACGATCGGGCGCGTTTCCCGGCGGACGGCGGCGATCACCGCCGTACTGCTGTGCGCGATAACTCTGACGGTGGCCTTTCTCAACAAGGCGCGCTGCGCGGGCGCGCCGTTTCGCGCCGACGGCCGAAGCGTCGTGTTCGACTATTTCAAGGACGCCCGGGTCTGCTATTCCGATATCCAGTTCCTGTGGCTGGGCCGCGATATCGATCAGCACATATTTCCGTATGTGCACGGTGGTATCACCGCCGACGGCTCGCTCACGGGCGGCGCCGTGGAGTACCCGGTGCTGAGCGGGCTGCTGATGTGGCTGGGCGCGCTGGGCGCCGACAACGATGCCGTATTCCTGTTGCATTCGGCCCTGCTGCTGGCACCGTTCGCCCTGCTGACGGCCTGGTTGCTGGCCTTGCTGTCGGGCCGGGCGGCGCTGTTGTGGGCGGTGGGCCCGCCGCTGGTGCTCTACGGCTTCCACAATTGGGAGCTGCCGGTGGTGTGCACGACCGTGGCGGCGTTCGCGGTGGTGACACTGACGCGGTTCCCGCTGCGGACCCGGGGAATCATCGCCGCTGTCCTGCTCGCCCTCGGATTCTGCTTCAAGATCTATCCGGCCATCTTCGTGGTCCCACTGATGCTGTATGTGCTGACCGGCGGCGACGACAGCGACCGAGCCGGTCGCGGACGGGCACCGGATACGCGGGGCGCGCTGTTCACCGGCGGTGCCGCGCTGGCCACCGTGGTGCTGGTGAATCTGCCGTTCGCCGTGGCCGGGTTCGATGGATGGCGGGCCTCCATCGAGTTCCAGCAGCAGCGTGAGGCCGATATCACCACGAACTCGATCTGGTTCTGGGGTCTGCGGCCGTTGTTCGGCACCGACGCGGTGGGCACGGACGCGTTCGCCGACACTGTCTCCATCGCTTCCCCGGCGCTGATCGTGGCGTCGTTCGCGCTCGCTCTGTGGGTGGGCCGGCGACACTGGGCCCGCACCGGCGTTTTCCCGTGGATCGGGGTGAGCGGGGCGATGCTGTGCGGATTCCTGGTCTTCCACAAGGTGCATTCACCGCAGTACACGCTGTGGCTGGTGCCGTTCCTGGCCGTCCTCGCCGTGCCGTGGCCGGTGGTGTGGAGCTATCTCGTCGCCGACATCGCGATCGGGGTGGGCGTCTTCCGCTATTTCTACTCGATGGGCACCGGGCATTCGGTCGAGCTCATGGAGGCGGTGGTCCGCTTCGGCGTCTGGGGGCGGGCGACGCTGCTGATACTGCTGTTCTCGATTTTCCTGAAAGTCCCGCTGCGGCTGCCGCCACAACCGGATCGGGTCCCGGCCGCGGCAGCGGCGGCCGGAACGGGCGCGGTGCCGGCACGAATGAATCGGTTCCAATAAAACTAGAACGTGTTACATTCTAGGTATGGCACCTGTCGGGTTCGCGCGTACCGCCTGCCCCTACCAGCGGTAAGCGGCATATTCGAACCCGAGGGGTGACAGCGGCCGGATCAGCCGCCGCGCGGCAATTATGTAACTTGTTCCAGGCATAGGGAGACCAGCACCGCCATGCGTACCGATATCTGCGACCGGCTGGGGATCGAGTTCCCCATCTTCGCCTTCACCCACTGCCGCGACGTGGCGGCCGCGGTCAGCAACGCCGGCGGGCTCGGCGTCCTCGGGGCGGTGGGTTTCACCGCCGAGCAGCTCGAGGTCGAACTCGCCTGGCTCGACGAGCACGTCGGCGACAACCCCTACGGTGTCGACCTGGTCATTCCGTCCAAGTACGAGGGCAAGGGCATCGACGGGCTCTCCCCCGAACAGCTCGAGGCCGAACTCGCCAAGCACGTCCCGGAAGGACACCGCGAGTTCGCCGAGAAGATCCTCGCCGACCACGGCGTGCCGAAACTGCCGGAAGAGGAAGTTCACCCACAGCTGCTGGGCTGGACCGCTACCACGGCCGGACCGCAGGTCGATGTCATCCTGAAGCACCCGAAGGCGAAGCTGGTCGCCAACGCGCTGGGCACGCCGCCGCCGGAATTCGTTTCGAAGATCCAGGAATCCGGTCGTCTCATCGGCGCGCTCTGCGGTTCGGTCAAACACGCCATGAACCACAAGAACGCCGGACTCGACTTCGTGGTCTGCCAGGGCACCGAAGGCGGCGGCCACTGCGGTGAGGTCTCCTCCCTGGTGCTGTGGCCGCAGGTCATCGACGCGGTCGGCGACCTCCCGGTGCTGGCCGCGGGTGGTATAGGCGACGGCCGCCAGGTCGCCGCCGCGATGGCGATGGGCGCTGCGGGCGCGTGGACCGGCTCGATCTGGCTCACCGTGGAAGAGGCCAACGTGCCACCCGCGCAGATGAAGACCTATATCGACGCCACCAGCCACGACACCATCCGCTCGCGCGCCTGGACCGGTAAACCGGCCCGCATGCTGCGCAACGACTGGACCGACGCCTGGGAGTCGGCGGATACCCCCGATCCGCTGCCCATGCCGCTGCAGATGATGGTGGCGCTGGACGGTGTGAAGCGGGGCCACCGGTACCCGGAAGCGGCCAAGGACGTCAACTTCAACCCGGTCGGCCAGGTGGTCGGGATGATGAACAAGATGGAGCGGTCGGGCGATGTGATGAACCGGCTGATCGAGGAGTACGTCAACGCCTGCGAACGGCTCAACAAACTGAACGACAGCTTGTAATTCTGGAGCGGCTCCGCCGCTCGGGTTCGGCTGTGATTCTGGAGCGGCTCCGCCGCTAGAGGTTCGGCCCGCGTCGGCTGTCAGCGCTCGAGACTCGTGGCTTCGCCACATGCGCTTCGAGCACTG
>NZ_JBSFRU010000374.1:0-5859 GCF_053589395.1 Nocardia sp. NPDC003345 | reverse complement strand
TCGGCCTCCCACTGCGCGGTCGTCTCGTCGCGCAGGTTCCGGACGGCGGCACGGACCCGGCCGGATTCCTCGACGGCGGTGACGAAGCGATGACCGGTCCGGACCGCGTCGGGGCCGAGCCGGTCGCGAACCGCCGCCAGCAGCAGCGATTGCAGCCGGCCGCGGTGCACCGAATACTGCGGCCAGTCGTGCCCGGCGGCGAGCCCCCGGGGTTCGCGCCAGATCTCGTTGCCGAACCGGTCGAAGTGCACGAGTTCGGAGGTGGCCACGGCCTGGGCGGCGAGCGGCTCGTGCAGTCCGAGCCCGGCCAGTGCCGCGGTCGCGTGCGGGAGCAGGTTGATGCCGACGCCCAGCGGTCGCAGTTCGCCGGCCCGGTCGATCAGGCGGACATCGATCCCGGCGGCGTGCAGGCTCAGCGCGGTGGTCAGGCCGCCGATACCGGCGCCGATGACGAGAACTCTCATCGGCGTGCCCCGAGCGGGACCACGGCGGGGTTGAAGGATTCGTGCAGATGCGCCACCGCGATCGACCGATGGTCGCTGAGCACGCTTTCCTTGTACGCGCAGGGCGGGCCCGGTTCGTCGCCGGCGGTCCACTGCGTGAAACCGGTGGCCAGAACGGTGCGTGCCAGATGCCGCCGGCCCGCGGCCAGGCTGTGCCCGATCGGCAGGTGCTCGTCGGTGAGCAGTTCGGTGAGTTCGCGGTCGGTGGCCACGATGCTGACGCGATTGTGTGAGACCGGAACTCCCTCGCCGGTGACCAGCACGGATCGGCGCACCACGACCGGGGTGTCCTCCGCGCAACCCAGCGCGGTGCGTACCGGGGGCGCCAGAGACCGGGCGGTGGTGAGGTGCTGGTCGGTCAGGTCGAGGGCCAGCGGCCGCCCGACCAGGGCCTCGAGCAGTACGGTCATCGAACCGTCGGCGCGGAGTAACATCCGGGTAACCGACGGTACATCGTATTCCGTTGTCGCCGTGAGGAATTCCGTCACACCGAAAACGATACGGTTCCCTGCGGGCCTCGGCACTCCCGGTGATGGAGACATCCGCCACGTGGCCGCCCTCGCGGTATGGGTGCGTCGGCGATCCGGCTTTTCCGGAATCGACCCTCCGCAACCAAGCGCTTGTTAGAATTCGGCGATGATCTCGACGGTCGTCTGGGGTACCGGCAACGTGGGCCGGGCCGCGATACGGGCGGTCGACGCCCACCCCGAACTCGCCCTCGCGGCGGTCCTCGTGCACGACCCGGCCAAGGACGGCCGGGACGCGGGTGAACTCGCCGGGCTGGACCGCGTCCTCGGTGTCGCGGCCACCACCGATATCGACGCGGTGCTCGCCACCCGCCCGGGCGCGATCGTCTACGCGGCATCCGGGGAGATCCGGCCCGACGACGCCCTCGCCGATATCGTGCGCGGGCTCACGGTCGGCGCGAGCGTCGTGACACCGGCGCTGTACGCGCTCTACGACCACCGCGGCGCGCCCCCGGAGATCCGCGATCCCGTTCTCGCCGCCATCGAGGCGGGCGGTGGCTCGCTGTTCGTGTCCGGGATCGATCCGGGCTGGGGCAACGATGTGCTGCCGGTGCTGATCAGCGGCCTGGGCAGTGTCGTCGAGGTGGTGCGCTGCCAGGAGATCTTCGACTATTCCACCTACGACCAGCCGGATTCGGTGCGCTACCTGGTCGGAATGGGTCAGCCCATGGACCAGGTCCCGCCGATGGTTCTGTCCGGGGTGCCGAGCATGGTGTGGGGCGGGCAGGTGCGGCTGATGGCCCGCGCCCTCGATGTCGAACTCGACGAGATCCGCGAGACCCTGGAGCGCCGCCCGCTCGAGTCGACCGTCGACACCGCGACCATGGGCAAATTCGAGGCCGGTTCCCAGGGCGCCATGCGATTCGAGGTGCAGGGCATCGTCGACGGTGTGCCGCGGATCGTGGTGGAGCACATCACCCGTATCCATCCCTCCTGCGCGCCCGATTGGCCCGCCCCGCCCAACGGTCAGGGCGCGCACCGGGTGATCATCGAAGGCCGCCCCCGGATCGAGGTCACCGTGGAGGCGACCGACGAGGGCGGCAACTACGCCGCCGGGGGCAATGCCACCGCGGTCGGGCGGCTGGTCGGCGCGCTCACCTGGCTGGCGGAGGCCGGGCCCGGCCTCTACGACGCACTCGATGTGCCGCTGCGCCCCGCGGCCGGACGACTCGGAAAGGATCGGTCATGATCGTCGATATCCCCGAAGGCAAGGACCCCATCGGCTACGTCTGGGGCGAGATGGTCCCCGGTATCGGTGTGGCCGCCTCCAACTTCTCGATGGCGGTCTATGCCCACACCACGCTCGGGTTGCGTGAGTTCGAGGCCGCGCGCCTGCGCATCGCCAGGATCAACGGCTGCATCTTCTGCCTGGACTGGCGTACCGAACGTGACGGCCAGAAGGTGGAGGAAGGGTTTGCCGAGGCCGTGGACGACTGGCGTAACAGTGCAGCCCTGGACGATCGCGCCCGGCTGGCCGCCGAATACGCCGAACGGTACGCGCTCGACCACCACAATCTCGACGAGGATTTCTGGTCCCGGATGACGGCCCATTACAGCCAGGCCGAGATCGTGGAACTCAGCATGTGCCTGGGTTCCTGGCTGGCGTTCGGCCGCCTCAACCACGTACTCGGCCTCGACGCCGTCTGTGTGCTGCCGGGGCACACCACCGAGAGCCCCGCGGGCGCCCGGCCCGGAGCCTGACCGCCGCGCCATCACCGCCGCGGCCGGTGTCGGCTGCCCGGTTCGGGGTATAGCGCCTACCTCGAAGTCCGGTGTCGGTGAGGAGTGGCGATGCGAGTGGTGGTGACCGGGGCGACGGGCAATGTCGGCACCGCGGTGCTCGACGCGCTGGCCGAGACTCCCGAGGTGACCTCGATCGCCGGGGTGGCCCGGCGGAAACCGCGGCTACCGCGTGCGGGCGTGGAATGGGTCGGCGCGGATGTGCGGACCGCCGATCTCACCGCGGTTTTCCGCGGGGCCGATGCGGTGATCCATCTGGCCTGGGTCTTCCAGCCGACTCGCCGCCCCCGTGACACCTGGCAGGCAAATGTGGGAGGAACCGGGCGCGTTCTCGGGGCGGTGGCGGCGGCCGGAGTTCCGCGACTCGCGGTCGCCTCGTCCATCGCGGCATATTCCCCGGCGGTGGACGATGCCCCCGTGGACGAGTGCTGGCCGACCGAAGGGTGGCCCGGTGCCTCGTACTCGGTGGAGAAGGCCTACGTCGAGCGGCTGCTGGATCTGTTCGAACTTCGGCATCCCGATATCCGTCTCGCGCGGATGCGCCCGGCTTTCATCTTCCAGCGGGGGTCGGCGAGTGCGCAGCGACGCCTATTCATGGGTCCGCTGATACCGAACCGGCTGATCCGGCCCGAACGTGTGCCGCTGCTGCCGTTTCCGCGCGGCTTGCGGTTCCAGACCGCGCACAGTGCCGATATCGGCCGGGCCTACGCGGCGGCGATCACGGCCGGGGCGCGTGGCGCGTTCAACCTGGCCGCCGGGCCGGTGCTGGATCGCGCGGAGACGGGACGGGTCCTCGGCGTGCGCACCGTCGCGGTATCGCCCGCTCTCGTCCGGGCCGCGCTGGCGGGCGCCTGGCATCTGCGGCTCGTTCCGGCGACCCCCGGACTGTTCGATACCCTGATGCATCTGCCGGTGCTCGATACGGCCCGCGCCCGCGCCGAACTGGGCTGGATCCCGCGAACGAGTTCCGGCGAGACGCTCACACTGTTCCTGGAGGCATTCCGCGCCGGTGCCGGCGGGCCGACACCCCCGCTCGCCCCGGATGCCGGCGGCCCGGGGCGACTCCACGAGTTCGGGTCCGGGGTCGGGGGCCGTGATCCGGTCGACGATTAGCTGTGTCACCGCGGGGCGGCCGGGTAGCCGCCTGCCATGGCTACTATCGCTCCCTTACCGAATGAACGCATCGGCGCGCCATTGCGTGCGGTTGTCACCGGGTCCGATTCAGGAATCGGCCGGGCCATCGCGACCGCGCTCGCGGGCGGCGGGGTCGATGTGGGCGTCACCTACCACTCCGATGAGAAAGGGGCCGCCCGCACCGCCGAGATCGTCGGCGAACGCGGGGCCCGTGCGGCCGTGCGGCGCCTCGATCTGGACGATCTGCCGACCGGTACGGCGGTGATCGACGAGCTGGCCGAGGAACTGGGTGGTCTGGACGTGCTCGTGAACTGTGCGGGGACGGGCTCGGCGCAGAAGGCGATGGAGATGGACTTCGACAGCTGGCGGCATGTGCTCTCGGTGGATCTGGACGGGGCGTTCCTCTGCACCCAGCGCGCGGTCCGGCACATGATCGAGGCGGGCCGGGGCGGACGGGTCATCAACATCACCAGCGTGCACGAGCACGCGCCCAAGGTGGGTTCGGCGCCGTACTGCGCGGCGAAGGCCGGCCTGGGCGCGCTGACCAAGGTACTGGCGCTGGAACTCGCCGAGCACGACATCACCGTGAATTCGGTGGCTCCGGGGGAGATCGCCACCCCGATGACGGGCCAGGAGGATGCCGACCCGCGCCGGCAGCCGCGTCCGGGGCTGCCGCTGGGGCGTCCCGGGCATGCGGACGAAGTCGCCTCGGTGGTGGCCTTCCTGGCAACCCCGGCGGCCGGGTATGTCACCGGCGCCTCGTATGTCGTCGACGGCGGGATGCTGCTCATGGGCCCCCAGACCAGCCAGCTTGTCGGTGACGAGGGCTGGCGGGATCCCGCGAGGGGTGGCGGTGACGACTGATACCGGGTGGCGGTGTTTCACCGGCGCGGTGCGGGCAACACGGCGACCATGAACGGAACCGAGGACGCAGGTCAGGAATCCGCCGAGGTGGCCGAATGGGCCGATGTGCCGTCGACCGCGGAACAGCTGGACGAGGACGAACTGGCCGCCGACCCGCTGGAGGCCGGAATGGATCCGCCCGACCACTGGACCGCCGCCGACCGCTACCGCACGACACCGGCCGAACAGCGGGCAGGAGAGCCGATGGAGCGGCGGCTGGCCGAGGAACAACCCGATATCGTGCCCGAAGGGCAGCAGTCGGGCACGGCGCCCGACGCGGATCGGCGCAGCGGGTCCTGAGTACGGCCGTCGCGCGGCGCCGGTTACCCCGGAGCCTCAGCGATGGGTCCAGTCCGGCTGCCGGAAATGCGCGACTCGCGCCTGGCCGGGTGGCCGGCCGCGCAGCACCACTTCCCGGAATTGCCACAGCATGGCGCCGGTGGGGGCGTGGATGGTCATATCCGGTGCCAGCCGCATCTGCAACAGCCCGGTACCTTCGCCCGCCGGGCCGGCCTCGGGGGCGGCCGGGTCCCGGATCCAGTGCGGGGTGTCGTCGGCGGCGAGCCGGCGCAGATCGACGAAATGCACCGAGTGGACCTCGTCGGCGCTCGGCCGCAGCTGCGTGGTGTCGGCCAGGATCGCGACCACCGGGGTGATGGCGAAGCCCGACGCGGCCGGGAAATCGTCGAGGGCACCGAGTACATCGGCGGGACGCGCCGTCAGCCCGAGTTCCTCGTGCAGCTCCCGGGCCGCGGCCAGCGGCACCGTCTCATCGGCTTCGACCCGTCCGCCGGGCAGGCCCCACTGCCCGGCGTTGCGGCCCCGGTAGGCGCGTTTGATGACGATCACCGCGAGCGAGTCGCCGGTATCGGCCACGCAGAGCACCACGGCGGCGCGGCGGATACCCGGTTCGTCCGGGACGCCTATCCGCGGGAACGATTCCAGCCGGGAATGAGCCAGCATCCGGAATTCCTCGATCGTTTCCGGGACCGGCGGTCCTGCTGAGGTGCTCATGACCTCGATCATGCCGCACCGGCGGCTGCGGGGGCCGC
>NZ_JBSFRU010000373.1:0-5894 GCF_053589395.1 Nocardia sp. NPDC003345 | reverse complement strand
CCGCTCGGTTCCTGCACCATGAAGCTCAACGCGACCGCCGAGATGGAACCGATCACCTGGCCCGGGTTCGCGCGGCTGCACCCGTACGCTCCGGAGTCCGATACACCGGGGCTGCGGCGGGTGATCGCCGACCTCGAGAGCTGGCTCGCCGAGATCACCGGGTACGACTCCGTGAGCCTGCAACCGAACGCCGGCAGCCAGGGTGAGTACGCGGGCCTGCTGGCAATCCGCCGCTACCACCTCGATCGCGGCGACGCCGGCCGGGACACCTGCCTCATCCCGTCCAGCGCGCACGGCACCAACGCGGCCTCGGCCGCCATGGCCGGGCTGCGGGTGGAAGTGGTGAAATGCCGCGCCAACGGCGATGTGGACCTCGACGACCTCCGCGCCAAGATCGCCGATCACGCCGAACGGCTGGCGTGCATCATGATCACCTACCCGTCGACGCACGGCGTATACGAGCAGGAGGTCGCCGAGTTGTGCGCCCTGGTGCACGACGCCGGCGGACAGGTCTATGTCGACGGCGCGAATCTCAACGCGCTGGTCGGGCTGGCCCGGCCGGGCCGGTTCGGTGGCGACGTCAGCCACCTGAACCTGCACAAGACGTTCTGCATCCCGCACGGCGGCGGCGGTCCGGGAGTGGGCCCGGTCGCGGTGCGCGCCCATCTGGCGCCGTACCTGCCCGGCGACCCGCTCGAGCCCGGATCGCACGCGGTCTCCGCGGCGAACTACGGGTCGGCCTCGATCCTGCCGATCACCTGGGCCTATATCCGGATGATGGGTGCCGAGGGGCTGCGGCACGCGACGCTCACCGCGATCGCGTCGGCGAACTACCTGGCCCGCCGGCTCGGCGCGTACTTCCCGGTGCTCTATACCGGCGAGAACGCGATGGTCGCCCACGAATGCATCCTGGACCTGCGCGCGATCACCAAGGAAACCGGTGTCACCGTCGACGATGTGGCCAAACGGCTCGCCGATTACGGGTTCCACGCGCCCACCATGAGCTTCCCCGTGGCGGGCACGCTGATGGTGGAGCCCACCGAGAGCGAGAATCTCGCCGAACTGGATGATTTCGTGGCGGCCATGATCGCCATCCGCGCCGAGATCGACCGGGTGGGGTCGGGGGAGTGGCCGGTGGACGACAATCCGCTGCGTAACGCCCCGCATACGGCGGCGAGCCTGGTGTCGGATTGGGATCATCCGTACAGCCGTGAGGTGGCGGTGTATCCGCGTGGACTGGCCCACCCCCGCGCGAAGGTGTGGCCGGCGGTGCGCCGTATCGACGGGGCGTTCGGCGATCGCAACCTGGTGTGCACCTGCCCGCCGCCGGAAGCCTTCGCCGAATAGGCCCGGCCGTCGCAGCGGCGGCCCGGCCCGCCCGCGATGACGCGGGCGGGCCGGGGCCGTCACGGGGTGGTCAGCGCCCCCACCATCGCGGTGCCGAAGGCCAGGTCGTTGCTGCTGGGCAGAACCGTGTAGCTGCCCCCGGTCCGCTCGGTGAGCGTACGCAGCGCCTCGGTGCCGGTTCCGCCGACCACGATCACGTCGATCCGGACCGGCTTCTCCGGATCGCCCGCCTTCTCGACACTCGCCAGCAGATCGGCGTCACTGGTGCCCGAGTCGTCTTCCGGGCCGTCGGTGACGAGCAGGACCGAATTGGTGCGATCGGCGGCGTACCCGTCGATGGCACTGCGATAGGCCGCCAGCAGCGCCGGATAGCATTCGTCGGTATCGGCCGCCGTGGTCTCGATCGAACCCAGCGAGCCCATGAGCGTGCTCCGCTGGGCGTCGCCGAGCGGCGCCGTATCGGCGATCACCCGGTACGGATTCGTACCGTCGACGCCCTTGCCGAAAGCCCAGATGCCCAGGCCGAATTCGGGCGGCATGACGTTGAGCGTGGAGGCCAGCGCGCCGATGGTGTTGTTGAGCCGGGTCAGGTCACCGTCGGTGGTGTCCATCGACGCGGAGACGTCGAGCAGCGCCGTCGCGTGCACACCGAGGACCGGCGAGTCGAGCACCTGCCCCAGCCGGTCGAGCGCGGCGCGCGGTGGTACCGGGGCCGGATCGGCCGGGGGCGCGGCGAAACCCGCCGCGACGAGATCGCGCTGCTGCTCCGGTTTGCGCAGGTAGTCGGCGAACAGTCCGGCGATCAGGTTCTGTGTCTTGTCCACCCAGGAACCGGACATGAGCGCTGCCGGATAGTCCGCGACCGGGGCCGCGCCGGTGGGGACGTAGAAGGTGGTACTGCCGTTGGCGGCCAGCCGGCGCTGGGTCACCGGTACGGCGTGCACCGCGGCCTCGGCCGGCGCGGCGCCGGTGAGCGAGGTGAGGGCGGCCGAGGTGTCCACGGCTTCCGGGGCCGCGGCGGCCAGACCGGAAACCGCCGACAGCGTCTGGCCCGCTGCGGTGGCCTCCTCGGTCAGCGGTTCGGTTCCCGAGACCGCGCCCGCGACCGCCGCGGCGACAGCGAGGGTCGTATCCCCCGGCGGCATGGCCAGTTTCAGTCCGTCCCAGCCGGGCAGGCCGATCTGTTCGAGCGAACCCTGTTGCAGCCGGGGGAGATCGACCCAGGAGGTCTGGGTGGAGGCCAGCGCGTGCCGCAGCACCTCGGGGACGGCGAGCACGATCGGGCTGGAGGCGATCGACCGGGGAGCGCCTTCGATGAGGCCGGGGACCCGCATGGACTCGATCTGACGGCCGGACTCCGGAATCCACAGCGCCGGACGTGGTCCGAGCACCGGATTCCAGGTGGTGGTGGATCGGAAAGCGGCCACCATATCGGCGGCCGGGCGTTCGGTGATGACGACCTTCGCGCAGTGATCACGGACCACGGGCAGGGTCTCGTTGTACCGGGCGGCGATGGTGCGTACCGGATCGGCGATCTCCGGATCGACCGTGACGTCCAGCACGGCCTCGCCCTCGACGCAGGCGCCCGAGGCCGCCGCGCCCGACGTGCCGGCCGATTGCGGGCGCAACTGCGTCCAGCCGACGACGAGGACGACCAGGACGACGACCACCACCGCGGCGATCACCGGTCCCCTGCTGATTTCCCGGGAAGAGCCGGTGCTGCGATGGGTACCCACGAGCAGTCAGTCTAGGGAGCGGCGCCCGGTTGTGGCGCGCCGTGGTCACGACTGTGGGGCCGTGCGTCTCCACACGGCCCCACGGCATCGCGGCGGGTTCCCCGCCCGTTATTCACGGATCATCTTTCCCCGGTCGAATTCGTGCCCGCCCCACACACCGGACTGGCCGGTTCGCTCGGCGAAGCCGCGGCAGTCCGGCCGGATCGGGCACCGGCCGCACACCTGACGCGCGTACTCGAAGTCCTGCGACGGGTAGGGAAACCACGCCTCGTGGTTCGGGTCACCGCGGCAGGCGGCGCGATGCCAGCCACGGCTGTCGGATATGGGCAGCAGATCTGCCAGTACTTCGACGGTCATCTCGATCCCTCCTCTCGCGGATCGCCTAGGTGGTCGTGGCCAGGTGCTTCCACACCCGGCGCTGTTCACGGATGAGAGGCTCGGGGGCGCGGGGCTCCCAGAGCAGCCGCATCCCCGCTTCCTCGGGGGTACGGTCGGCCTTGGCGGTATTACAGGGCACACAGCACGCGATGAGGTTTTCCCAGGTGTTGGGACCACCGCGGCTGCGCGGGCGGATATGGTCCACGGTCGGGGCCCAGGCGCCGCAGTAGCCGCACCGGTTCGCGTCCCGCCGCAGGATCGCCGCGTGGGTGGCCCGGTCGCCCGGCGCGCGGACGGCGATATGGGCCAGGTACCGGTAGCGGACCAGCCGGATCGTCTCCGGGAGCATGATCTCGGCGTGCTGCGAGCGGATCGGGAAATGTGGCCGGCGGATCACGACCGATTCGGCGATACCGCTCATCACCAGGACGATCGCCCGGTCGGCGGCGACCCGGTCCAACGCCTCGTAACTGGCGTTGAGCACCAGCACTCGGCTGTGTATCCAGTTGTCGGGAGTGAGAGTCACCGGATCGGCGACAGCGGATATCGGCATGGTTATCACCAGGTTTCGACGGCCGGGGACAGCCCGGAACTCCGACGGGGGAGAAGAAGGGAAAGCGAACGGTCAGCGCCGCCGCGGGAGGAGCAGGTCGATCATGGGATCGCTGCCGTTCTTCGGCTGCCACGCCGATTCGGTATCGGCGTTCATCGGCTGTTTCGCCTCGGGGCACTGTTGTGAGACGGTGCCGGGCCGGATGGCATCGGCCGGTGCGACTGGATACAAGACCACTCCTCCCTCCTGGATTCGGCGGCCCGCTCCGACGGCGGGCCTGCTGGAATCCATGGTGGCACAGCGGGGTAGCGCTTGTCGGCCCATTTTTCGGGCGGTGGCGATCCCGGGCCCCGCCGGCGGCGGTCCGGGGCGCCCGTTCTCATGCCGCCGGCCGCGCCGCGATATCCCGGACGACCCGGTGCCACGCCCCAGGTCGGAGCGGGCCGGTGGATATGCGGACGGCGTAGAGTCCGGTCTCGGTACAGATGCCCGCCAGTGCGATCACCCGGCGGCCGGCGCACCGCTACCGGCCGGTAACATCAACATCGACTTTCCACCCGGCATTCGCGGAAGTGAGGCAAGTAGATGACAGAGCGGAAACAGGTCGGCGGGCTCCAGGTTGCCACCGTTCTCCACGACTTCGTCGAGAACGAGGCATTGCCCGGTACCGGCATCGATTCCGCCGCGTTCTGGGCCGGCGCCGAGCGGATCATCACCGAGTTCGCTCCGCGCAACCGGGCCCTGCTGGCCGAACGCGACGAAATCCAGGGCAAGCTCGACGCCTGGCACGGCGAACACGCGGGCGCCGACTACGACAGGGCGGCGTACAAGCAGCTACTCGTCGATATCGGCTATCTGCGGCCCGAACCGGCCGATTTCGCCATCGGCACCACCGGTGTCGATACCGAGATCAGCAGTACGGCCGGGCCGCAGCTGGTGGTGCCGGTGAGCAACGCCCGCTTCGCCATCAACGCCGCCAACGCGCGCTGGGGTTCGCTCTACGATGCGCTCTACGGCACCGACGCCATTCCGGAGACCGGCGGCGCCGAGAAGGGGACCGGGTACAACCGGGTCCGCGGCGACAAGGTCATCGAATGGGCCCGCAACTTCCTCGACGATTCGGTCACCCTGATCACCGGTTCGCATATCGGTTCGACCTCGTACACGATCGTCGACGGTGAACTCGAGGTCGGGCTCGAGGACGGCACCGCCATCGGCCTGGCCGACGCGGGGCAGCTGGTCGGCTACCTCGGCGACCCCGCCTCACCCAGCGCGATCCTGCTGAAGCACAACGGACTGCATATCGAGATCCAGATCGATCCGGAGTCGCCGATCGGCAGCACCGATACGGCCGGGGTCAAGGATGTGGTCATCGAATCCGCGGTCACCACCATCATGGACTTCGAGGACTCGGTGGCCGCGGTGGACGCCGAGGACAAGACGGCCTGCTACCGCAACTGGCTGGGCCTGATGAAGGGCGATCTCGCCGAAGAGGTCACCAAGGGCGGTAAGACCTTCACCCGCACCATGAACCCGGATCGCGTCTACACCGCGCTCGACGGGTCGGAGCTGACGGTGCACGGCCGGTCGCTGCTGTTCGTCCGCAATGTCGGCCATCTGATGACCAGCGACGCGATCCTCGACACCGACGGCAACGAGGTCCCCGAGGGCATCATGGACGGGATCCTCACCTCGCTGATCGCCAAGCATTCGCTGCGTGACGGGGTGCCGCTGAGCAACAGCCGCACCGGCTCGGTCTACATCGTCAAGCCGAAGATGCACGGCCCCGACGAGGTCGCCTTCACCAACGATCACGGGTTGCCCGTCGTACCAGTACTTGACCTCGGGTGTGCCGTCCGGATGGACGCCGACTTCCTCCG
>NZ_JBSFRU010000372.1:0-5897 GCF_053589395.1 Nocardia sp. NPDC003345 | reverse complement strand
ACCAGTTCGGCAGGCTGGCCGATCTTTCGGGCGATTCTCTCGATATCCCGCTGGTGATCGACGGTAAACACCGTCCGGGTATCGGGGAGCGCCGCGAGATCGTCGCACCGCATCGGCACCGGCAGGTGCTCGGGACCTACACCAACACCACTCATACCGAGGCCTCCGCGGCGATCGAGGCCGCGACGGCGGCCGCGCCGGGGTGGCGGGCGCTGCCGTTCGACGAACGCGCGGCGGTGCTGTTACGGGCCGCGGATCTGCTGGCGGGGCCGTGGCGGGAGACGGTGGCCGCGGCGACCATGCTGGGCCAGTCGAAATCGGTGGCGCAGGCGGAGATCGATGCGCCGTGCGAGCTGGTGGATTTCTGGCGGTTCAATGTGTCGTTCGCGCGTGGCATCCTCGCGCAGCAGCCGGAATCGGGGCCGGGGGTGTGGAACCGGCTCGATCACCGTCCGCTGGAGGGGTTCGTCTACGCGATCACGCCGTTCAACTTCACCGCGATCGCGGGTAATCTGCCGACGGCGCCGGCGCTGATGGGCAATACGGTGGTCTGGAAGCCGTCACCCACCCAGACCTTGGCCGCCTATTACACGATGCGTCTGCTGGAGGCCGCGGGGTTGCCGCCGGGCGTGATCAATATGGTCACCGGGGACGGGCAGGAATTATCGGAGGTCGCGCTCGCCGACCCACGGCTCGCGGGAATCCATTTCACCGGTTCCACCGCCACCTTCCAATACCTGTGGGGGCAGGTGGGGGCCAATATCGACCGGTATCGCGGGTATCCCCGGCTGGTCGGTGAGACCGGCGGTAAGGATTTCATCGTCGCGCACCCGTCGGCCGACCCGGCGGCCCTGCGGACGGCGCTGATCCGCGGTGCCTTCGAATATCAGGGGCAGAAGTGCTCGGCGGCGTCGCGCGCCTATGTTCCGCGTTCGGTGTGGCGGGAGATGGGCGACGATTTCCTCGGGATCACCGAGGAGCTCAGCTACGGCGATATTTCGGATCTGTCGAATTTCGGGGGCGCGGTGATCGATCGCCGGGCCTACGACAAGAGCGTCCGGGCCATCGAGCGGGCGCGGTCGGCCGGTGTCACGGTGCCGGTGGGCGGTACCTACGACGACAGCGAGGGCTGGTTCGTCCGGCCGACGGTCCTGCTGGCCGAGGATCCGGGTGACGAATCGTTCGCGACCGAGTATTTCGGGCCGATCCTGTCGGTGTATGTGTACGACGATGCCGAACCGGGGGCCTTCCGCACGATCCTTGCGGAGGTGGAATCGGCCGCGCCCTACGCGCTGACCGGCGCGGTGTTCGCCCAGGACCGGCACGCCGTGGAAGAGGCGTCGGCGCGGTTGCGGTTCGCGGCCGGCAATTTCTATGTCAACGACAAACCGACCGGTGCGGTGGTGGGCCAGCAGCCGTTCGGCGGCGCCCGGGCCTCGGGGACCGACGACAAGGCCGGATCGCCGCTGAACCTGCTGCGCTGGGTGGCCCCCCGGGCACTGAAGGAGACCTTCGTCCCGCACACCGACCACCGCTATCCCCATATGGAGCGGGAATGAGTCGCGCGGGCGGGCCGGCGGCCCCGGCGGCGGCTGCCGGTGGGGGTGCGCGGTGAACCCGCTGCGTCCCGCGATCCTCGCGGCGGCGGGATCGGAGCGGGTGAAACGGATACTCACCACGAGCCCGGCCGCGGCCGCGCTGGTGCGCCGTTTCGTTCCGGGGGAGACGCGGGCGGAACTGGTCGCCGCGGCCCGGGAGCTCTTGTCGAGTGGGCGGGCGGTGAGCGTGGACTTCCTGGGCGAGAACACCACCGACCGGTCGCAGGCCGATATCGCCGTCGCGGAGTATCTGGCCCTGATCAACGAACTGGCCGCGCTGGACACCTCGGCGGTCCCGCGCGGCGCGGCGCCGATCGAGGTGTCGGTGAAGCTGTCGGCACTGGGCCAGGCGCTGGGATCCGGCGGCCCCGAGATCGCGACCGAGAACCTGCGGGTGCTGTGCACCAAGGCCGCTGAAGCCGGGGTATGGGTCACGGTGGACGCGGAGGATCACACCACCACGGCGTGGACACTGGCCGCGATCCGCGAGGTGCGGCCCGATTTTCCGTGGCTGGGCACGGTTGTCCAGGCCTACCTGTATCGCAGCGAGGAGGACTGCCGCGATCTGGCCGCGGCGGGCGCGCGGGTGCGGTTGTGCAAGGGTGCCTACCGGGAGCCGGAGACGGTCGCCTATCAGCGCCGCGACGAGGTCGACGCCGCGTATCTGCGTTGCCTGCGGTCGCTGATGCGAGACGGTGCCCGGCCGCTGGTCGCCTCCCACGATCCCGCCCTGATCGCCGCCGCGGCCGATATGGTCACGCGCAACGACCGCCGCCGCGGCGAAGTGGAGTACCAGATGCTCTACGGCATCCGCGCCGACGAACAGCTCCGGCTGGCCGGCCGCGGTGATTTCGTCCGGGTCTATGTGCCCTACGGCGGGCAGTGGTACGGCTATCTCATGCGGCGGCTGGCCGAGCGTCCCGCGAACCTGAGATTCTTCCTGCGCGCGGTGGCAGGCCGCTGACCGGCGTCAGACCAGCGGTTTGCCGTTGCGCATCCGGCGGCGCATATCCCACAGGTAGTAGTTCATCGGGAACTGGCGCAGCGCCCGCGGCTGCAGTTTCAGCAGCAGTCCGACGAATTTCATGGTGCGGTCGAACCAGCGCTGGTTGCCCTCGGTCCAATTCATCCGCATCGCCTCGCGGATCTGCGGGGGTAGGCAGCCGGAGACGACGAAGCGGTGGAATTTCGCCGAGAGCAGCCGCACCGGGAGCGGCAGCATCTTCAGATCGATGAGGTCGTCGAAGTAGGCGCGGGTGGTCTCGTCGATGTCCAGGTTGTTCAGGTTGTCTTCCCAGAACTGCCAGAACGCGGCCCGGTTCGGGGGCCACATCTCCGGGCGCACCTGCAGGGTGGTGCCGAGCCGGATGCTGTGCGCGTAGAAGGTATCGGCCGTGGCCTCGTCCATCGGGCCCTGCACCTTCTCGAGCAGGTCGACGAACCCGAAGTAGAGGCAGGCCGCGACCCACAGCTGTAATTTCGGGTCGAAGGCGTTGTATTTGACCGGGCTGGTGGGTTTGGTGCGGATATGGCGATGGGAGGTGTTGACCGCGAGCCGGTAGGCGTTGCGTTCCTCGTCGCTGCCGAGCATTGCCACGGACAGGTAGGTGAGCGTGGTGCGCAGCCGTTTGAACGGATGCTCCATCACGTTGCCGGTCTTGACGTCGCTCTCCATGACGCCGTAGGCGACCGGCCGCAAACCCAGCTGCATGATCACGTTGGCCGTGCCGCCGAGGAAGGCGGTGATGCCGACGATGTGGTCCTCGATATCGAAATCGGGAGCGTACAGGGGCTGGGGTTCGGGTTCGCTCTGAGACGCGGGCCAGGGAGCGGTCATCGGTGACCTCTTTCCTTTGAGAAGGTTATATGATAACCATCTCATTCTCTCTAAGTCGCGTCAACCGGTGTGGCTGTTGTGCGATGCTTACGGGGTCGTTGATCGTTACGTCGCCACATCGGCGAGCACGGGAAGGTGCCGGGATGGGTGCGCTGGCTCAGTTGTTGCCGCTGGTTCGATCGCCCAGACGCGATCAGGACCAATCGGTCCTCGCCGCGGCATTGCAGGCGTTTCTCGACTTCGGGATCAAACGCACCAGCATGGTGGAGGTCGCCCGGCGCGGCGGACTCTCCCTTGCCACACTGTACCGGCGGTTTTCCAGTAAGTCCGATCTGATCCAGGCCGTCGGTCTGCTGCAGACCCGCGAGTTCATCGAGAGCGTCGACGCGGCCGTCGGCCGGCAGATCGAACGCGATGCCGGTGCCGAGGACCAGATCGTCGAATTGTTCGTCGCGTTCCTGGACGGTTTGCGCGGCAACGAACTGCTGGACCGGTTGCTGAATACCGAGCCCGAGATCGTGCTTCCCTATCTGACGACCCAGGGCGCCCCGGTGATCGAGCTGGGCCGCGACTATCTCGCCGAATTCATCACCCGGTTGCAGGACGAGGGCAAACTGCCCGCCTACGATCCGCTGCCGGTGGCCGAGATGATCGCGCGGACCGCGCTCTCGCTGGCCCTCACCCCGCAGACGGTCATTCCGCTCGGCGACGACGAGGCGCTGCGCCGTTATGCCCGCGATCATGTCGTGGTCTCGTTCCGGGTGCCGGGTACGGTCACCGAATCCTGAATTCCGAATCGAACTGTTTTCATATTTCGCATGGCGCCGTTACACGAGTTTCATGCCGAACCTGCGGCGTACGCGGAAATCGAACAGATACGCGTTGATCGGGAAATTGCGGACCGGCACCGGCAGTGCCGCCGAAGCGCGCCCGAGTGTGCGCAACATCCGGCCGAATCGCCGGTCGTCGCGGGCCGACCAGCGCATGCCCATTTCGGCGCGCAGATGCGGCGGTAACAGCCCGGCCGTGACCCAGCGATTGAAACGCCCGCCGAACCATTGCACCGGCCGGGGGAACATTCGCAGGTCGACGATCTCGTCCAGCATCTCGCGAACCGGTGGATCGATACGGGTCCGGGCGAGGTTGTCGGCCCAGTAGCGGTCGAACGCGGCCAGATCCGGTGGCCACGACTCCGGCGGGACCTGCAGGGTGGTGCCCAGGCGGGCCGAATGCCGGTAGATGATCTCCTCCAGTTCGGGCTCCGGCCGGCCGCGCATACGATCCCGCAGGTCACGGGCGCCCCAGTACAGGCAGGCGGCGACCCAGAGCTGTAGGTTCCGGTCGAAGGCGTTGTATTTCACCGGACTCTCGGCGGTGGACCGCACCTGGCGGTGGGAGGTATCCACCGCTTTCCGGTAGGCCGTGCGCTCCTGCGGGCTGCCCAGTAGCGCGACCGCCAGATAAGTGAGTGTGGTCCGCGTGCGTTTCACCGGGTGCACGGTGAGTTTCCCGCTGTCCACCGGGCTTTCCAGTACTCCGTAGCCGACTCCGGGCACCGCGAGTTGCATGATCACATTGGCCGCGGCGCCGAGTATCGCCGCACCGTCGATATACGGACGAAAATCGAAATCGTCGTCCTCCCGCCGACCGGCGGAAAAGGGAAGATGGCCGGTGGGATCGCGAGATATCGGCTCTTCGCGGGGAGAGCTGCTCATGCCGGTGCCGTTTCGAGGGTGTGAGAAATCTTTCGGTTCACCTTCTCGCCGCGGCGCAAATGTGTCAAGTCTCATCGGAGAAATCCCCTTTCACGAATTCCGCCGAAAAGTGGTGCGAATATGTTTCGCATTTCCGGTGGGTTCCGCAATCGCGTACCGTCTCCCGACCGCGAATCCGCCGGTGCGGGTGCCTGCCGCGATCCGCGGCCCGCCCAGTACTTTGGGCCCATGTCCTTCGGCCCGCGCCTGCTCAGTTCCCTGGACCCCCTCGCCGTCGCCGCGGGAGCCGATATCCCCGACGCCGTGACCGTCGACGGAGTGACGCTGTCGCGCAGCGATCTACTCGGCGCGGCCACCTCGGTGGCCGAACGGGTCGCGCGCGCGGAACGGGTCGCGGTGCTGGCCCGGCCCACGGTGCCCACGGTGCTGGCCGTGGTCGGATGTCTGATCGCCGGGGTGACCGTGGTCCCCGTACCACCGGACTCCGGCGCCGCGGAGCTCGACCATATGCTCACCGACTCCGGCGCCCAAGCCTGGCTGGGTGAGGCGCCGGACGGCACCGGCCTGCCCGTGGTGCCGGTCCGGCAGCACGCCCGGTCCTGGCACACCTACCCCGAACCCGACCCCGCGGCCCCGGCCTTCGTGCTCTACACCTCGGGCACCACCGGCCCGCCCAAGGGCGTGGTGCTCGACCGCGGCGCCATCGCCGCCGGCCTCGACGCGCTCGCTGAGGCGTGGGCCTGGACC
>NZ_JBSFRU010000371.1:0-5910 GCF_053589395.1 Nocardia sp. NPDC003345 | reverse complement strand
GCCCCCCACCCCCACCAACACCACATCCAACCCCCTCTTCCCCTCCCCGACGCTCTCCCGATCTGGTGATCCCGGCGCGGGCGCACCGGTAGCGATCCGGCCGGATCGCTACCGGTGCTCCGCCTCGTGGCGCACGCTTGCGGCCGGTGCGAAGGGGAAGTCGGCCCACCGGTCGCGATTCCGCCAGCCGACCAGGTCGAACCGCCAGCGGAACGGCCAGGTGTGCGAGACCGTGTTGAACAGCACCGCGCCCAGGGCCGCGTAATCGTCGTGCGCCGAGAGCAGGGCGCGCTGCCCGCGCGGGGACGCGGAGAAGAACGAATCGAACATGGCGATGGACTGCTCGGTGGTGAGCCGTCCCAGCCCCCACAGCCCGCGCATCCGCATCCAGTAGGTGAGGCGGGCCCGCCACGGCCACAGGGCGGCCACCGCGTCCTCACCGCGCTGGATCGCGGTAACCGCGGTATCGGCCAGGGCGAACGAATCCGCCACGCTGTAGCCGGTGCAGGGATGCATCATCCCGCCGCGCGAGCCGTACGGCAGCACCGGGCCGACGCCCTTGGCCGGAGGCGGGGTGTCGAGTGGATAGTGGGCGGCCTCGCTCGGTTCCTCCCCGGTGAGGACGATCCCGTGCGCCGCCAGCCGGGCCAGGGTGCGCCTACGCAGTTCGTGCTGCGGCATCCCGCCGCGCAGGCCCAGGCTGGTCTCCTCGAAGATCACCGTGCCGTCGCCCAGCGGAACCGAGTACAGGAACGATGGCGGCTCATCGGGCCCGGCGCCGTTCTCCGGCCGCCAGTCCAGCAGCAGCCCCTCACCTTCCCCGACCATCGGCGCCGCCGTTTCGGCGTCCACGAAGATCCCGTGCGCGCTCGCCGCGCGCCGATTGCCCAGCGTGGGCATACCGCGCGAATCCACGACCACCCCGGCGCGGATCACGGTGCCGTCCGCCAGTTCGACCTCGTGCGCGTCCACCCGGGTGGCCCGGCCCGCGAATACGCCGGCTTCGTCGAGCGGCAGTGCGTCGCGTAACAGCGGTTTCGACAACACGCAGTACGGGCGATCGATCTTGATCTCAGAAGTGGTCCACACGACGGGTGCGGGAATGCGGCTCGCGATCACGCTGTGCGGCAACCAGTCCGGCAGTTCGTCGATCCAGCAGGAGAAGGTGGGAGGCCAGAGGCGGTCGGGGCGGGGGTCGACGGCGGCGACCTGCAATCCGGCGACCGTCGCGCGGTGGGCCAGAGCCCTCCCGGCCGGGCCCAGCCCTACGACACAGATATCGAACTCGTGGACCGCGCTGTCTGCCATGTACAGCATTCAACGGTGCGGGGCGGGGGAGGGCAACACCCGCAAGCCCGCACCCCACAGCGCCCGGGCCCACCGCACGGAACCGTCTCCGCGCTCGCCGATCGGCGTTCTCAGCGGCGGTCGAGTCCCGACAGCCGCATGGCCAGCCGATTCCGTACGACCGTCGTTCTGCCCGCCAACGCCATGGCGGTGTTGCGTACTGGCCGGACGCGCGCCGACGCGGTGGCCAGATCGGTGAGACGGCCCGCGGTGGAGACGACGGTTTCGGCCGTATGGCGGCGGGCGGCGGCGTGCTCGTCGAGCAGGCTTTCCGATTCGCCGGCCAGGACGCGCGACAGGGTCGTCGCCGCGGTGACGGCGTCTTCGATCCCGAGATTCATTCCTTGGCCACCGGCCGGCGAGTGCACGTGGGCGGCGTCACCGGCGAGCAGGATCCGGCCGTGACGGAAGGTATCGGCGATGCGGTGGTGCACGCGGAAACGCGAACCCCACACCACTTCTTCGACCACGGCCGGCCGGCTCTCCGGGCCGCGTTGGTCGAGGAGTCCCTGTACGAACGCGATATCCGGGTCGTGCGGCGCCTCGTCCACAGTGGCCACGATCCGATACATGGCGTCGGGCAGCGGCGCGACCACCACGAGCCCGGCGGGTGAGAAATACAGGATGACCTCATCGGTGGGTACGCCACCGGAGAGGCGGACATCGGCCAGAGTGAACGATTCGCCGTAGCTGCCGCCGGTGAATCCGATCCCCGATTGTTCCCGCACCAGACTGTGCATACCGTCCGCCGCCAGCAGATAGCGAGCGTGGATGGGGTCCCCGTCCGAGACGGTGGCGGTGACCGAATCCTGTCCCTGGTGGATCCCGGTGACCGTCACCGGCCGGATGACCTCGCCGCCGAGCGCGATCAGCCGGTCCAGCAGGAACTTCTCGGTGTCGGCCTGGGAGATCATCAGCGTGTAGGGGTAGGTGGTGGGCAGATCGCTGAACGGTACCGCCAGCAGCAGCCGGTCCCGATCGCGAATCGTGAACGTCGGGGTGTGTACACCGCGTGCGACCAGCGGTTCGGTCACGCCGTAGGGCTCCAGGATTTCGAGTGTGTGCGGATGCACCACCGCCGCGCGGGAAGTATTGGCGCCCGCGGCCTGCCGATCGACGATTACCACCTCGTGGCCCAGTTGTTTCAGCACGATCGCCGCGGTGAGACCGACCGGGCCGGCTCCGACGATCAGGACGTCTGCGATGGGGTTGTGCACTGCGACTCCTCGAAGTCAACGATTGTTGTCATTGAAGGTAGAGGTCGATTCGGCATAAGTCAACAGTTGTTGGCCAACAACTGTTGACTTGCTGGAATCGGGGGAATTCGGCACGGGAATGCGCTGATCGCGGCAGCGGTTCGGGCTGCCGGTGGGCAGCGCGCCGGCGGCCCGGAAAGCCGTCGCCGTGGCGTACGGGATTCGCGCGGCCGGTTCATCCGCGTGAGCGGCCGGGGAATCGGGAGTGCTCGGCGCCCCCGCGAGGAGTGTGGGCGGGCGCGGCGGCGGGGAGAGGCGTGGGAGGGTCGGTCTCGGTCTCGGTCTCGGTCTCGGTCTCATGGCACAACCAACTGGTCAGAGGAGGGGTGCTCCTCTGACGAGGTGGTGCCGCGGAATGTGACGGTAAGTGTGACAGCTCACATCGGGCCGTCGTGATCATCGCGAAACAGGCGCCGCCGAGCCGTTGTTCGAGCCCGCGGCGGTGTGGCCGGAGTCAGCTTCTGGGTGTGACCCAGGTGGTGATGTCCGCGTGTACCACTTCGCGTCCGGTCTTGTCGTAGATCGAGACGGGCACGGTGAGATCGCGGCCCTCGGTGAACGAGGCGAAGTCCGGGATAGCTGCCAGTTCGGCTACGGCTCGGAGGCCGGTGGTGGCTTTGGTGAGGTACTGGACCTGCATCGCCTTGGGGATCCAGCGATGGGTGGTGGGGACGGTGGCCTCGGAGAGCATGCCCATGGCGATCTCGGCGAGATTGCAGGCGGCGATGGCGTGGAAGGTGCCCAGGTGATTGTGTACGCCGAACCATTTCGGGGCCTTGACCTCGCACAACCCGGGTTCCAGCCGGACGACGCGGGGTACCACGGTGGCGAAATAGGGGACCCGGGCGACCATCGACAGGGAGAACAGGCCGTGGCCGAGGGGGTTGTCGGGCAGTTTCCGCCAGCCGCGGTAGGTGCCGGTCTCATTCGTCATGAAGCTATCTTACTCATCGGTAAGATAGCGGTGGCGCGGTATGGTGGCGCAAGCGCCGGATCTCGGCGGACCCCGATTTGGAACGCCTCGGGGGGCTCGTGCATACTGTTCGGGTTGCCTTGCCCCGGGTGGCGGTTGTTTCCATGAGACGACCACGCCGGGCGGGGTGAGCAAAACCAGCGAGTACCTCATCGTTTATCGGTGTGGGTACGTCCGGGACGTAGTTCCGAGGGCCACGATCAGATTTCATCTCGGGGCCGAGGAATGAGCGGAGAGGCGACACGCCCGACCGCGTGGACCGGAGAACCATGACAGATGAACAGCGGCGAGGATCGGGCATGCGCCCGGTCTCGGTCTCTCTAGCTGAGACGTCATCGTGTGTTCGGGCTGTGCAAATGAAGGTGGTACGGACGCCCTAGCCGGTATCCGGATCACGGACGAAAGCGGAGAAAAGGACACTTAGCGTGGCGGGACAGAAGATCCGCATCAGGCTCAAGGCCTATGACCACGAGGCGATCGACGCGTCGGCGCGCAAGATCGTCGAAACGGTGACCCGCACCGGGGCCCGGGTCGTCGGGCCGGTGCCGTTGCCGACCGAGAAGAACGTGTACTGCGTCATCCGTTCGCCGCACAAGTACAAGGACTCGCGCGAGCACTTCGAGATGCGGACGCACAAGCGGCTGATCGACATCCTCGACCCGACGCCGAAGACGGTGGACGCGCTCATGCGTATCGACCTGCCGGCCAGCGTCGACGTCAATATCCAGTGACGGGGACTCTCGATATGACTGACAACAAGAGCAGGCCCGCGGCCGGCATCCTGGGCACCAAACTGGGCATGACCCAGGTGTTCGACGACAAGAACCGGGTCGTCCCGGTCACCGTCGTCAAGGCCGGACCGAACGTGGTCACCCAGATCCGTACCGTCGAGCGCGACGGCTACAGCGCGGTGCAGGTCGCCTTCGGCGCCATCGACCCCCGCAAGGTGAACAAGCCGGAGTCCGGCCAGTTCGCCAAGGCCGGTGTCACCCCGCGCCGTCACGTCGCGGAGATCCGTATCGCCGACGCGTCGACCTTCGAGGTCGGCCAGGAGATCTCGGCGGAGGCCTTCGAAGAGGGCACCTACGTCGACGTCACCGGCACCAGCAAGGGCAAGGGCTTCGCCGGCACCATGAAGCGTCACGGCTTCAGCGGCCAGGGCGCCTCCCACGGTGCGCAGGCCGTGCACCGTCGCCCGGGTTCCATCGGTGGCTGCGCCACCCCCGGCCGCGTGTTCAAGGGCATGCGCATGTCGGGCCGCATGGGTAACGACCGCGTCACCACGCAGAACCTGTCGGTTCACAAGGTGGACGCCGAGAACGGCCTGCTGCTGATCAAGGGAGCGATCCCGGGTCGCAAGGGCGGCGTCGTGATCGTCAAGAGCGCCGTGAAGGGTGGTGCGCACGCATGAGCAGCTCCGCAGTGAACACGGAGAAGAAGTCCGCCAACCTCACCTTGCCGGTGAAGGAACTGGGCGGTAAGACCAACGGCACCGTCGATCTCCCCGCCGAGATCTTCGACGTGACCGCCAATATCGCGCTGATGCACCAGGTGGTCGTGGCCCAGCAGGCCGCCGCCCGCCAGGGCACGCATTCCACCAAGACCCGCGGCGAGGTCCGCGGCGGTGGTAAGAAGCCGTACCGCCAGAAGGGCACCGGCCGCGCCCGCCAGGGTTCGACCCGGGCGCCGCAGTTCGCCGGTGGTGGCATCGTGCACGGCCCCAAGCCGCGTGACTACAGCCAGCGCACCCCCAAGAAGATGATCCAGGCCGCCCTGCGTGGCGCGCTGTCGGATCGGGCGCGTAACGAGCGGATCCACGTGATCAGCGAGCTCGTGGCCGGCCAGGACCCCTCGACCAAGACCGCGAAGACCTTCCTGTCCGAGATCTCGGATCGCAAGAAGTTCCTCCTGGTCATCGGCCGCGAGGATGTCAACGCCTGGAAGAGTGCCCGCAACCTGGAATACGTGCACACGATCGCACCGGACCAGCTGAACACCTATGACGTACTGGACAGCGACGAAGTCGTGTTCAGTGTCGAGGCGCTCAACGCCTTCGTGCACGGCCCGGCCGAGGCTGCACAGGAGGAGAGCAAGTGAGCACCATCGCCGATCCGCGCGACATCCTGCTGGCGCCGGTCATCTCGGAGAAGTCCTACGGGCTGATCGAGGAAGGCACCTACACCTTCATCGTCCACCCGGACTCCAACAAGACCCAGATCAAGATCGCGGTCGAGAAGGTCTTCGGGGTGAAGGTCACCAGCGTCAACACCGCCAACCGTCAGGGCAAGCGCAAGCGGACCCGCTTCGGTTACGGCAAGCGCAAGGACACCAAGC
>NZ_JBSFRU010000370.1:0-5949 GCF_053589395.1 Nocardia sp. NPDC003345 | reverse complement strand
GGATACCTTCCGGTCGACGGGCAAATACCGCGCCCGCCCGGGTAGCGGCATCTACCGACCGACCCGGAGAAGAAGTCGTGGTTCTCGTCGGCGTTGGGGGACAGGGCCGAGAGGATGGCCGGGTTGACCTCGGTCTCGTCCTTGGGGAACAGGCCCTCGTAACCCAGGTTCATCAGCGCCTTGTTGGCGTTGTAGCGGAGGAACTTCTTGACGTCCTCGGTGAGGCCGACCTCGTCGTAGAGGTCCTGGGTGTAGTCGACCTCGTTGTCGTAGAGCTCGAACAGCAACTCGAAGGTGTAGTTCTTCAGCTCGTCGCGTTCGGCCTGGGTGACCTGCTCGAGGCCGCGCTGGTACTTGTAGCCGATGTAGTAGCCGTGCACGGCCTCGTCGCGGATGATCAGGCGGATCATATCGGCGGTGTTGGTGAGCTTGGCGCGCGAGGACCAGTGCATCGGCAGGTAGAAGCCGGAGTAGAACAGGAAGCTCTCCAGCAGGGTGGAGGCCACCTTGCGCTTGAGGGGGTCGTCGCCGCGGTAGTACTCCAGCACGATCTCGGCCTTGCGCTGCAGGTTGCGGTTCTCCTCCGACCAGCGGAATGCGTCGTCGATCTCGCGGGTGGAGCACAGGGTGGAGAAGATGGAGCTGTAGCTCTTGGCGTGCACCGACTCCATGAAGGCGATATTGGTGAGCACCGCTTCTTCGTGCGGGGTGAGCGCGTCGGGGATCAGGCTGACCGCGCCGACGGTGCCCTGGATCGTGTCGAGCAGGGTGAGGCCGGTGAACACCCGCATGGTGAGCTGCTTCTCGTCGGGGGTCAGCGTCGCCCAGGACGGGATGTCGTTGGACACCGGGACCTTCTCCGGCAGCCAGAAGTTACCGGTGAGCCGGTCCCAGACCTCGGCGTCCTTTTCGTCGGGCACCCGATTCCAATTGATGGCCGATACCCGATCGATGAGCTTCATCCTGCCTCCACACCCTTCCCGACGACTTGGACTCGTAACACTACCCCTTGGGGGTGAGATCATCGAGCAGTCCCACAGGTTGTGTCTGCGCGCGTCGAACCCGCTGCGGAAAACGGGTTTTCGGCGGACGGGACCGCAGGCGCCGAGCGTACTTCAGTCGTCGTGCGGGGGTGTGCGGTGGTGGGTGTGCTCGTCGCGGGTCGAGCGGGAGCCACGGTCGCGTGGGGAGCGGGATCCGTAGTCGCCGGCGGAGAACGGCGACATGGCCAGACCGAACGCCAGGCCGAACCCGATACCGAGGCCGACGCCCACGGCGAGGTTGTTCAGAACCACCAGGCCGAGCGGGATCCCGATCGCCAATCCGATGACGATCCCGATACTCAGCCGGTATCCGAGTGAGCGATCACCCTCGACTTTGTCGCCCATACCGATCACGGTACCGGCGAAATAGGCTTTTACCTGGGGTTATAGGTCTCGGAATGGTTGACTTCCGGTTGCGAGACGGCGTGCGCTGGACGCCGCGGCGGCCACGGACGGCGGTTGGCCGGTTACCCGGTGGGTGGCGGACCGCCGGGTCCGCCCCCGCCCGGCGGTGGTCCGGGAGGTGTGCCGCCCGGACCACCGGGCGGCGCTCCGCCGGGACCGCCGCCGTCCTGGTTCTCGGATTTCTCGGCGACCCCGATGGTCAGCGAGATATCCATACCAGACTGGGCGCTGCCGGTGACGGTGGCCATTTCCGCGTCCCAGCCGTCGCCGAAGACGTTATCGGTGGCGAGGGTGACATCGGCGAGGTTGCCGAGACTGCGCGCGTAGCCGGGGTCGGCGTTGAACACCTGTTCGCAGACATCCTGGGGGAGTGCGATCTGGGAGGTGAGGCGGGCGTTCTCGCCGGCGACCGCGACCTCGAGGCTGTCGTAGACCTCGAAGTGGATATGCGGCCAGCGGCCGGAATAGCAGGCCGGGAAGATCGAGGTGAAACTCACCAGCCCCGAGTCGTCGGCTACCTGCACCCCGCGCAGGTAGTTCTGGTCGGTGATGCCCTCGCCGTACAGCGAGTACTCGCCGTCGCGATCGCAATGCCACAGGTAGAGCGCCATTCCCGTACCGGCGGCGCCCTCGCGGGCGAGATCCTGCAGGGTGAGCCGGATGGTTACCGGCACACCCTCGGCCTTCCCCGAAAAGGGACCGAAACTGCCGGTGATATCGGAGCGCACCACACCGGATTCGATGAGCACATTGGGGCCGTTGGACCCGTCACCGGGATAGGGGCCGGCGGTTTCCTGCGGGGCGGCGGTGACCGTCTGCACGGTGCTCGAGGCGGCCGAGGTGGCGGCCGACCCGCCGGAATCCCCGCCGGTCGAGCAGGCCGCCGCCACCGAGGCGGTCCCCGCGGCGCCCAATAGCCACAGGGCTCGGCGCCGGGAGAACATCACCGACATATCGTGGGCCAGCCCCAGATCGTGTTCGTGCCGTTCCCCGGCCGGCTGTGATCGACGTTTCCGCACGTTGCGCACCTCTTTCGACGGATGGTGACTCCGACGGTAGGAACGCCGCCCGGCAGCCACCTGGATCCGGGCTGCGAGTCCGCTGTGAGCGCCGGCGGCAGATGGCCATCGTAGGACGGTGCGGGAATGGCGCCGGGGATTGCCGGCGCCGCGGCGGCGTCAGTCCATGACGTAGGCGTTGAGCGTGTCGCGGATATCGCCGAGGACGGTACGCGCGGAGGTCAGGCCCGTGGTGTGCCAGAGCGCGTCGTCGAGTACGAACATCCGGTTGTCGGCGACGGCGCCGAGTTTCTCCCACGGCTCCGACCGCATCACCGATTCGCCGTGCTCCTGGCCCTGCGGGCCGTCGAACATGACATAGATCAGATCGCCCTCGGCCACGACCGGATCGGATTCGTCCACCGGCCCGGAAGTCTCGCGCTGGGCGGTCGGTCGGCCCGCGCCGGTATCGGCCATGACCTGCGCCGCGAAGGTCTCGCTGCCCAGGAACCGGGTGCCGTCGGCGGAGAAACGCACGATGGACGCCTGGGTGAGCCGGGCGTTGATGGTGTCGCCGGTCTCGGCGGCCTCGGTGTCGTAGGCGCGCAGCGCCGCCTCACCTGCCGCGGTCCGGCCCAGCGCCCCCGCGAATCCGGCGAACTGATCCCGCCAGTTACGCCCCTGGCCGACCATGACCGTCGGGGCGATCTCGTTCAGTGCCTCGTAACCGGCCCGTCCCGCGGGTGCGGTACCGATGATGAGGTCGGGGTCCAACTGCGCGATGAGCGCCGGATCGGGATCGGCCTCGGGGCCGACACCGGGAATCTCGAGAACCCCGTATCCCAGGTAACCGGGCTGCGGAGCGGGTCCCGCGACGGTGGTCGCACCGACAACGCGCTCCCACAGGCCGACCGCGCAGGTGGCGTCGAGGGCGGAGGTGCCCAGCACCACGATCCGCCGCGGATCGGCGGGCACCCGTGACTCCCCGGACTCGTGCCGCACCGTGCGGGTGGGACCGGGCGCCGGATCCGGCGCGGTGGGAAGCGAACAGGCCTGCGTGGTGTCACGTTCGATCCCGACCACACCCGCGCCGGCGATATTCGTGGTGGTGCGGATGATCGACGCCGAATCGTCGGGATGACTCGCGCATGCCGAGACCACCAAGGCGCAGCTGCCGAGCGCGGCCGCCGTCCACCGGCGGGCACGGCCACCACGCGAGGCGATCCGGGAACTGCGCGCGGCGGGGGTCTGGACAGCGGGGCTCACCGGCATGCCGGGAAGGGTACATGCTGTGACATGGCGCCGCCTCCGGCGTCGCGGGTTCGGGGCCCCTTTGGTCTCGTTCTTCACTCCGCCGCTCCTCCGCTTCGCTCCCCCGCTCTGTCGCTCCAGAACGAGACGGGCCCCGAACCGTGGATGTGCACAGTCAGGGGGGATTTGCGGCGCCGGATTCGGCGGGTCGGTCGCGCGACGTACCGGCGAGCTGGTGTTGTGGGCAGCAGCGGGGCTGTAGTACGACACAGAGTAGGACCCGTTCGCCCCGCTCCGAAGGGAAGGTTTACGATTCGAGAAGCGCACAGCTAACCGTTGGCCGTCTCGTGCACCGGGGCGGCGGGCAAACAGTGGAGCCTGCGGAGCGACCCTAAAGGCACCTTCAGGAGGAACAGTGACTGCCGTAGAGCCCAAACCAGTCCCTCAGGGGCTGGAAGCGACTCGGCCATTTCCGGCGCGAACAGGGCCGAAGGGGTCGTTCATCTACAAGATGGTGACCACCACGGACCCGAAGGTCCTGGGTGTCATGTACTTGACCACCTCGATGGCGTTCTTCCTCATCGGCGGCCTGATGGCCCTGATGATGCGCGGTGAGCTCGCCCGCCCGGGTCTGCAGTTCCTCTCGCCCGAGCAGTTCAACCAGCTGTTCACCATGCACGGCACGATCATGCTGCTCTTCTACGCGACCGCGATCGTGTTCGGCTTCGCCAACATCATCCTGCCGCTGCAGATCGGCGCACCCGACGTCGCCTTCCCGCGACTGAACGCCTTCAGCTACTGGCTGTACGCGTTCGGCGCCACCATGGCGACCGCGGGCTTCATCACCCCGGGCGGCGCCGCGGACTTCGGCTGGACGGCGTACGTGCCGCTCACCGATATCCTGCACTCGCCGGGTGTCGGCACCGACCTGTGGATCATGGGCCTGGCCGTCTCCGGCCTGGGCACCATCCTCGGTGGTGTCAACATGCTGACGACCGTGGTCTGCCTGCGCGCTCCGGGCATGACCATGTTCCGGATGCCGATCTTCACCTGGAACATCGCCGTCACCAGCGTGCTCGTGCTGCTGGCCTTCCCGCTGCTGACCGCCGCCCTGATGGGTCTGGCCTACGACCGCCACCTCGGTGGCCACATCTACGATCCCGGCACCGGCGGCATCCTGCTCTACCAGCACCTGTTCTGGTTCTTCGGGCATCCCGAGGTGTACATCATCGCGCTGCCGTTCTTCGGCATCGTCTCCGAGGTCTTCCCGGTGTTCAGCCGTAAACCGATCTTCGGCTACACCACCCTGGTCTACGCGACCCTCGGTATCGCCGCCCTGTCCATCGCGGTGTGGGCGCACCATATGTACGCCACCGGCGCCGTGCTGCTGCCGTACTTCTCGTTCATGACCTTCCTGATCGCGGTCCCGACCGGTGTGAAGTTCTTCAACTGGATCGGCACCATGTGGAAGGGGCAATTGACCTTCGAATCACCGATGCTGTTCTCGGTGGGCTTCCTCGTGACATTCCTCTTCGGCGGTCTGTCCGGTGTCATCCTGGCCAGCCCGCCGCTGGACTTCCACGTCACCGACTCCTACTTCGTGGTCGCGCACTTCCACTACGTGCTCTTCGGCACCATCGTGTTCGCCACCTACGCCGGTATCTACTTCTGGTTCCCGAAGATGACCGGCCGCATGCTCGACGAACGCCTCGCGAAATGGCACTTCTGGACCACGTTCCTGGGCTTCCACCTCACCTTCCTGGTGCAGCACTGGCTGGGCGCCGAAGGTATGCCCCGCCGCTACGCCGACTACCAGGCCGGTGACGGTTTCACCACGCTGAACACCATCTCCACCATCGGCGCCTTCGTCCTGGGCGCGTCGATGCTGCCGTTCCTGTGGAACGTCTTCAAGAGCTACCGCTACGGCGAAGTGGTGACGGTGGACGACCCGTGGGGTTACGGCAACTCGCTGGAATGGGCCACCACCTGCCCGCCGCCGCGGCACAACTTCTACGAACTGCCGCGGATCCGCTCCGAACGTCCGGCCTTCGAACTGCACTACCCGCATATGGTCGACCGGATGCGCAAGGAAGCCCATGTGGGCTTCAGCGGTGGGGCGAAGCACCACGCCGACGAAGCCCTGGCGAAGCAGTAATTTTGGAGCGGCTCCGCCGCTCGAGGTTCGGGCTGTGATTTTGGAGCGGCTCCGCCGCTCGAGGTTCGGCCCTCCTGAGCGTCGGCTGTCCGGCCTC
>NZ_JBSFRU010000369.1:0-5973 GCF_053589395.1 Nocardia sp. NPDC003345 | reverse complement strand
CGGGATTACATCCGGGCGGAGGAGCGGGTCGTCGCCTGCCCCAACCAGGACGTGGTCTACGGTTTCGGCGTCCTCGACGCCCGGCGGGAACCGTCGGTGGTGCAGGTCCCCGATTTCGGCGACCGTTTCTGGGTGTATCAGGTGGTCGACCAGCGCACCGATTCCTTCGTCCGGATCGGCAAGATGTACGGCACCGCACCCGGTTTCTACCTGCTCGCCCCCGAATCGTGGGACGGCACCGTCCCCGCCGGAATCACCGGCATCTTCCGCTACGACACCCGGTGCGGTGCGGTGATCCCCCGCGTCTTCCTCGACGACACTGCCGAGGACCGCGCCGCCGTGGCGCCGCTGATCGACCGGATCTCCATGTACCCCCTGTCGGAATTCGACGGCGTGGTCAAGGTGGTGGACTGGTCGGCGGCGCCCGCGTTCGGCGGCGGCAATTCGACCGGCGGCCAGAGCGAAACCCAGTGGGTGGACCCCGGGAACTTCTTCGCGGCGCTGCCCGAGGTACTCGACGAAGTCCCGGCCCGCCCGGGCGAGGAAGCCCTCTACACCTGGTTCCGCTCGATACTGACGGCCGCCGAACACGACCCCGAGATCGCCGAGGTCCTCCGGCAGACCGCACTCGACACCGACCACGTCGTCGCCGAACTCTTCCAGTTCCGCAATATCGGTATCCCGGTCGCCGGCAACTGGACCACCCAGCGCAACGGCGCCGAATTCGGCAACGACTATCTGTCCCGCACGGCGATCGGCAAATCCAATATCTTCGTCAACACCCCCAACGAAACCGCCTACTACTACCAGGATCTCGACGACACCGGCGAACGCCTGCACGGCTCCCACACCTACCGCGTGCACTTCTCCGCCGACCGCCTACCCCCGGTCCGGGGCTTCTGGTCGTTGACGGTCTACAACAAGCACCATTTCTTCCACCCCAACGAACTCGACCGCTACTCCCTGGGCACCAAGAACCAGGACCTCACCTACGGTGACGACGGCTCCCTCACCCTCACCGTCGGTGGCGCGGGCCCCAGCGACCCGAAACTCCTCACCAACTGGCTCCCCGCCCCCAACGACGAGTTCGCCCTCTTTCTCCGCGCCTACTGGCCCGACGAAACCATCCTCGACGGAACCTGGCCCCCACCCGCGGTCACCCTACAGGACTGAACTCCGCAACAGGATCTCGGGAAACTCAGTCCACCGATGTGCGGCGGCCCTCGCGGTCCTCGGAATCGGCTTGTTCGTCTTGGCCCTGACATGGCGCGGCGGCCGAGACCGGTTGCGGGGGCTCACTGAAGCGAGCGCTCGCCATAGACCTCGATGCCACTACACGACATCGACCCAGAAACCGCCCTTGTCGATCACGATTTCACAGGGAACGCCAAGGGAATCCGCCCGGTACAAAGCCTCACCGAGATGGGTGGACATCAACAGCATCCACGTTTCCCACTCGGTGGGTGCCGCGCCCGCTTTGCCCGCGTCGGCAGCGGCATCGGTGTAGTAGTTGCGAAGCTGTTCCTCCGTGAAGCGGAACTTCAGCGGCCGGTCCATCGGGACGCCGCCGATCGCCGTGATCTGTAATCCGCCCCTATCGTCGGGGGTGATCCGGTACCCGGATTCCGCACCGGCACGAATCACCGAATCGGTGAGTTCGCCGACGCCCACCTCGGGCTTTCCCACCACCAAGCTCCCCCCTTTGCGGGCCGGGCCGGGACCGGGCCGCCGCACGCCCGGTCCGCCGATCTCGGACAAACTGTCCGACCTGCGGCGCAGTAGTGCCCCCAGTGGGACTCGAACCCACACTTGGCGGATTTTAAGTCCGCTGCCTCTGCCAATTGGGCTATGGGGGCGTGCGGACCACACACTACCGACTCGTACACCCGTACCGGAATACCCGTGAGTGGGAGTCACATGGTGGGATCTGTCTGAATTGCCTGACATGCCTCCACCAGCACGTCCGCCGCCAGCAGTCCGGACTCCTCCGCGGCCTCCCGGACCTCGTCGGACAGGTCGTAGTCCGTGGTGACCGCCAGCAGCGCCATCTGCAGTGCCTCCCCCAGCCGGCCGAGCCGGCGCGCGATCGCCAGCTCGTCCATTTCCGCGTCCATGTTCTCCCAGCCGACGGGCTGTACGCCGTCGATACGGTAGCGGCGCAGGGTGTCCTCGCCGAGGACTTTCATGAAATCGACCGCCGAGGCCATACAGCGGTTGTTCGCGACCCGGTACTCGGTGCGGTCGGCGATCTTCTCGATGAGCACCGCGACGATGGTCGCCGCGGTGAACATCCCGTCGCACACCCGCGCCGGGGCGGCCTCCGGCGGGCCGGGCGGGGCGGTGGCCAGCCCGGTGGTCACCGCGTCGATCCATTCGACCACCAGGTCCGTGCCGGTGGCATCGGACGAGACCGGCGCACGGAGGAACGGTTCCTCCCGGCGCCGGAACCACCGCCACGGTAGACGCATCGCGCTCACTCCTGTTCGGAAGCGGTCCTGCCGAGCAGCGAATGCCGTCGGCCGTATGCGAAGTACATCACCAAACCGAGCAGCATCCAGACTACGAAACGCAGCCATGTCTCGACCGAGAGATTCAGCATCAGCCACAGGCAGGACAGCACCGCCAGGATCGGCACCAGCGGGACCAGCGGAACCCGGAAACCGCGGGGCAGATCGGGGCGGGTGCGGCGCAGGATCACCACGCCGATGGACACCAGCAGGAAGGCGAACAGCGTGCCGATGTTCACCATCTCCTCGAGGGTGCCGAAATCCACGAACCCGGCCAGCAGCGCACACACCACGCCGACGATGATCGTGATCCGCACGGGGGTGCCGCGCTCACCGGTACGTGAGAGCCAGCGGGGTGCGAGGCCGTCACGCGACATCGCGAACAGCACCCGGGTCTGGCCGAGCAGCATCACCATGACAACGGTGGTCAGACCGGCCAGGGCGCCGATGGAGATGATGTTCTTGGCCCAGGTGGCGCCGTTGAGCGCGAACGCCGTCGCCAGGGTGGCGTCGTCGCCGGCGAGATCGGTGTACGGAACCATTCCGGTGAGGACGACGGTCACGGCCACATACAGGACGGTGACCACGATCAGCGATCCGAGGATGCCGCGCGGCAGATCGCGCTGCGGGTTCTTGGTCTCCTCGGCGGCGGTGGCGACGACGTCGAAGCCGATGAACGCGAAGAAGACCAGGCTGGCGGCGGCCAGCAGGCCGTACCAGCCGAAGTTCGTGTTACCGGCCCCGGTCAGCCATGAGAACAGGGACTGGGTGAGCCCGGTCTCCTGTTCGGCGGGCACCGCCTCCGGGATGAACGGGCTCAGATTGGCCGAGTCGAAGAAGGTGAGCCCGACGATGATCACCAGCAGGATCACGCCGACCTTGATCGCCACCGCGATGGCCGATACCCGTGACGACAGCTTCGTGCCGAGCGCGAGCAGGGTGGTGAGCACCGCGATCAGCAGGACCGCGCCCCAATCGAAGGTCACCGGTCCCAGGTCCACCACCGCGGCGCCTTTGTCGAAAACCTGGCCCAGGTACTGCGACCAGCCCTTGGACACCACCGACGCGGCCAGCGCGAACTCCAGCAGCAGATCCCAGCCGATGATCCAGGCCGCGAGTTCGCCGAAGGTCGCGTAGGAGAACGTGTAGGCGCTGCCGGCCACCGGGACGGTGGAGGCGAACTCGGCGTAGCACAGCGCGGTGAGACCGCAGGCGACCGCCGCGAACACGAAGGCCAGGGAAACCGAGGGTCCGGCCACGTTACCGGCCGTCCGGGCGGTGAGGGTGAAGATACCGGCGCCGATGACCACGGCGACGCCGAAGACGGCCAGGTCCACGGATGTGAGGTCTTTACGCAGTCTCGAGCCGGGTTCGTCGGTATCCCGGATCGACTGCTCCACCGATTTGGTGCGGAACAGCGAATTCCGTCTGCTCGGGGTGGTCACTGCGGCCTCCTCATCATTCTGGCGCGAGTACCGGGAACGCTAATGCACTCCCGACATGTATCGGGTTATCCACGGCGAGAGCCCCGCAATCACGCCTCCGGCCACGATCGCGACCGACCCGGTGATCCCGAAGTAGGCGAACTCGGCGTCGGCCGAGTAGAAACGCGCCAGCAATCCCGACAATGTGGTGCCCAGCGCGATCGACAGGAAATACAACGCCATCATCTGGGCGCGGAAATGCTCGGGCGCCAGCTGGGTGCTCACCGCCAGGCCGATCGGCGAGATCAACAGCTCCGACACCGCGAATACCGCCATGATGAACAGCACCACCAGCGCCGGAACCGCCCGGCCCGTGGTCCCGGCCATCGGCAGGAACAGCAGGAACGCGACCCCCATGCCCACCACCCCGATCGCGAACTTGCGCGGAGTGCTCGGTGCCCGGTCGCCGAGCTTCGTCCACATCAGCGCGAAAAGCGGCGACAGGGCGATGATCCACACCGGCTCCACCGAACCGATCCAGCTCGACGGCGCCGTCCAGCCGAAGATATTCCAATCCATCCGTTCGTCGGAATACACGGCGAGCACGGTGAAGATCTGCTGGAACAGCGACCAGAACACGACATTGGCCAGGAACAGCGGGAGGAACGCCCATACCCGGCTGCGTTCGACGGGGGTGACGCGACGGTGGGTGAGCAGGATGGCGAAATACGCGATCGCGGCCACGACGATCAGGCCGGTGGTCACATCCGGCAGATTGTCTATGGTCACCAGGCCCGTCACCAGCACCAACGCGATCAGCAGCAGGGCCGCGACCAGCAGCGCGATCAGCGGCCCGGCCGCCTTGCGCGGGAGCGGATCGGGCACCTCGCGCCCGGCGGTACCCAGGTTGCGGCGGAACACCACGTACTGGATCAGGCCCAGGGCCATCCCGACGGCGGCCACACCGAACCCCGCGTGGAAACCCCACTCCTCCTGCAGCAACCCGGTGATCAGCGGCCCCACGAAGGCCCCCAGATTGATCCCGAGATAGAACAGGGTGAAACCGCCGTCGACCCGCGGGTCACCCTTCGGGTAGAGCGTGCCCAGCAGGGCCGAGGCGTTGGATTTGAGCGCACCGCTGCCCAGCGCGACCAGTACCAGGCCCACCCCCACACCGGTGAGACCGGGTATGAGCGCCAGCGCGATATGCCCGGCCATCACCACCACGCCGCCGTAGAAGACGGTCCGTTCCATCCCGATCAGCCGGTCGGACACCCAGCCGCCGAGGACGGTGCACAGGTAGACGAGCCCGCCGTAGGCCCCGACCAGGCCGATCGCGGCATCCTGATCGAGCCCGAGACCACCGTCGGTCGTCTCGTAGTACAGGTAGTAGCCGAGGATGGTGAGCATCCCGTAGAACGAGAACCGCTCCCACAGCTCCACGCCGAACAGGTTGACCAGCCCGATCGGGTGACCGAAGAAGGTCCGGCCGGCGACCGCGGGTGTTGGTGCTTCGGACATCCTCCGACTTTCCCACGGGTGGGGGTGCGCGCGTGGCAACCCGCACGGATCCGATATCGATGGATCCGGACCCGTGGGTCAGGCGATGGAGAGCGCGATCCCGTCCAGGATGTCGTGCTCGCTGACCACCAGTTCGGCGATACCGGCCCGGCGCGACAGCTCCGCCGCCAGCACCTCGGTGATCAACGCGCCGGCGCCGATCACATCCACCCGGCCCGGATGCATCGGGCCCAGCGCGGCCCGCTCGTCGTGGGTCATCGCGATCAGCCGGTCGCAGACGGCGTTCAGTTCGGGTAGCGCGATGCGCGCCAGATGGGTTTTCGCCGAATCGTATTCGGGCAGATCCAGGGCCACCGCGGCCAGCGTGGTCATCGTGCCCGCGACCCCGACCCAGGTATGCGTGCCCGCCACCGGCACATGGGTGAACGCCTCGGTGAGCCGCTCGGTCGCGAACTCCCGTCCGGCGGCCACCTGCTCCGGGGTCGGGGGATTACCGTGCAGGCAGCGTTCGGTGACCCGGA
>NZ_JBSFRU010000368.1:0-6018 GCF_053589395.1 Nocardia sp. NPDC003345 | reverse complement strand
CAGTCCGGCGGGGTGGGCACACTGATGCCGATGCCGTTGTCCTCGCAGAGGAACAGCACCGGCACCGGAACGCCCAGATGCGCGGTGTGTACCGCGGTATTGATGGCACCGGCGGCGGTCGAATGATTGGCCGAGGCGTCGCCGAACCCGCACAGCACCACCGCGTCCGGCGGCCACGGGCACGCCAGTCCCAGGCCCGCGGCGCGTTCGAGGGCGAACGCCAACCCCACCGCCCGGGGCAGATGAGAGGCGATGGTGGAGGTCTGCGGGATGATGTTCGCCGCCGCGCTCCCGAACACCTTGTGGCGGCCGCCGGAGATCGGGTCCGCCGCCGCGGCCACCACCCCGAGCAGTAGGTCGCGGACCGGATCCGCGACCCCGGCGCGCCGGGCCCGTTCCAGGAAGAGCGCACCGGAACGATAGTGCGGCAGCACCGGATCGGTGATCCGGCTCGCCGCCGCCACCGCTACATTGCCCTCGTGTCCGGCGGATCCGATGCTGTAGAAGCCCTGTCCGCTCGCGGTCAGCCGCCGGGCCTCCCGGTCGGCACGGCGGCTCGCCACCTGGGCGTCGAACAGGTTCAGGCAATCGGAGGCGGGACCGGGCAGCGCCCCGCCGGACAGCGTGGGTGGCGCCCCGCGCAGCCGCACCAGCTCGGCGCGTAACCGCTCGTCCGATTCCTGGATGTTCACCGCCATCAGCCTAAACGGCGGCGCGGCGAACACGGGGGGTCCACGCCGGGGTATCACCAGGGCAGCGGTACCCACCGGTCGAGGAACCAGAACCCGTGGGCACCCGGCCGGTTCGGGCCGGGGCTGTTGTCCCCATGATGCCGGTCCTGGTGCTGCTGGTGCTGTTGCGGCTGGTTCCAGTGCTGGTCCGGGCCCGGTTGGGCACTCGCCGCGCCCGCGCCGAGCCCGGCCATTCCCAGTCCGATACTGCCGACCACGGCGGCCTTCGCGAGCTTCGACTTCATCACCTTCGGCATTGCGAGATATTCCTCCTCTGCGAATGGCCCGACCGTCGGGCCACCGGGCCGGGCGAACCCGACGGAAGCCATCCTGTGCCGCCCCGCTCGAGGTGGTCTGCCAACGACCTGCGAATTTCCTGGCAACGCGGAGATCCCGCGACGGGCGGGCGCGCGGGCTCGCGCCCGCAGGCATGCCCGGCCGCGCCCCTGCCTGGGCCGAACCCCGCCGTTCTTGTGCCCGAACAAGTGTCTGTTCTACTGTCTGAAAATGGTGGAAGCATCGTGGCGGATCGACCGGACCGCAACGCAGGAGGGCCGGGTCGCGGTGATCACCGGGTCCAATACCGGCATCGGATACGCGGCCGCGCACGCCCTGGCCGGTCTGGGCGCCACGGTGGTGCTGGCGTGCCGTGATCAGGCCGCCGCCCGGGCCGCGGCCGACCGGATAGCGGCCGAGGTCACCGCGGCGCGGGTGCACACCGTCTCGCTCGATCTCGGCAGCGTCGCCGCCATCGCCCGCTGCGCAGAGGAGATCCGGACCCGCTGGCCCACAGTGGATCTGCTGATCAACAATGCCGGAGTGATGGCGGCCCACCGAGATCGCACCGCGGACGGGTTCGAAAGCGATTTCGGGATCAACGTCCTCGGCCCGTTCGCCTTCACCGCGCAACTCGTCGACGCGGTGCGGGCGGCCCCGGCCGGGCGGGTGGTGACGGTCAGCAGTATCACCCACCGGCATCGCCGGGCCACGCTCGACTTCGCCGACCTGAACAGCGAGCGGTCCTTCGTCCCCGCACTGGCCTACGCGCGTTCGAAGATGGCGGGCATGGTGTTCACCTTCGAGCTCGACCGGCGCCTGCGCGCCGCCGGTGCGCGCACCGTCGCACTGGCCGCCCATCCCGGCGGGGTCCGTACCTCCATACTCCGGGAGCAGCGCGCCTGGATGCGGCTTGTCTACAATCCGCTTTTCGCGCCGCTCACCGGCTGGTTCACGCAGAACGCCGACGACGGCGCGCGGCCGGTGCTGCGGGCCGCGCTCGACCCCGGCGCGCGGGGCGGCGATTTCTTCGGGCCCGCGGGTTTCGCGGAACTGGTAGGCCCGCCGGTGCCGGTCCGGGCCTCCGCCCGGGCGCGCGACCCCGAGATCGGCATCCGGCTGTGGAAGGCCGCCGAAGACCTCACCGGTGTCCGGTTCCCACTGGCCGCAGCCGGGGCACCGCCCGCTTCCGAAACCTGACCCGCGGCCGGCCGGTATCGGCCCGGTGGAACTTCCGCGGTGGCGAATCCGAACCGCCCGCTACCGGAGAACTGCCGGTACGCTCCGAGACATGACCCGGATCCGCCGGCCACTCACGTACGGCCCGAACTTCGTTCGGTTCGCGTGGGTGGCCGTGCTGGCCCTCGTCGTCGCGACAACCGCCGGTCTCGACGGCCCGGCGGGCGCGGTCGGTGCCGCGGTCACCGTACTCGTCGTCCTCGCGTTCGCCGCCCGGCGGGCCGCCGTGCGGTTGCGTGCGGGTATCGCCACCGCGGCCGGTCCGCCACGTGAGGACCGGCGCCTGCGCGGCGCCTTCCGCCGGCAGAGCGCGCCGGACACCCCCGGCCGGCCGCGTCTGCCCAGAGCACCCGGACGCGTGCCGGCCGCGGCGTAGCCACCCGGCATACCGCCCGGCCTCTCCACCGTCCTGTCTCCACGCCGCGGCCGGATCGCCACGGCGTGAATCCGATTCGCATATCCCGGTGTCCCGGTGATGTGCGGTGGAAAGGTGCTCACACCATGCTCGACGTCATCTACTATCCCGTCTCCGCGATCCTCTGGTTCTGGCACAAGGCGTTCGGGGCTGTCCTCGGTGCCGACAACGGTTTCGCCTGGGCGCTCGCCGTGGTGTTCCTCGTCTTCACCCTCCGCCTGTTGCTGCTGAAACCGGCGATATCCCAGATCCGCACCGCCCGCCGGATGCAGGAGCTGGCACCTCGGATCACCGCGCTGCAGCGGGAACACGCCGGAGACCGACCACGCCAGGCCCTCGAAATGCGGAAACTCCAGAAAGAACACGGATTCAACCCGTTGATGGGCTGTCTGCCGGCGCTGGTGCAGATCCCGGTGTTCCTCGGCCTCTATCACGTCTTGAAATCGTTCAACCGCACCGGAACCGGGCTCGGCGAACTCGGGATGAGCGCGGAGGCCAACGCGCATACCCCGAACTACCTGTTCGGCGTTCCCGAGGTGCAGTCCTTCCTCGGCGCCCGGATCTTCGGAGCGCCGCTTTCGGTGGCAATGACGAGCCCCTCCGACACGCTGGCCTCGTTCGCCGCCTACGGCGGGGTACCCACCGTGGCGGCGATCGCGGCGGTCGGGATACCGCTGATGGTCGTGGCGGGCCTGGCCACCCATTTCAACGCCCGCGCGTCCATCGCGCGGCAGAACCCGGAGACGGCGGCCAACCCGCAGACCTCGCTGCTGAACAAGCTGATGCTGTGGGTGTTCCCGCTGGGGGTCCTGGTCGCCGGACCGGTGCTGATGATCGCCGTCCTGCTGTACTGGGTGAGCAACAACCTCTGGACCTACGGCCAGCAGCATATGATCTTCGCCCGCATCGACCGGGAAGGCACCGTCGCGGAGAAGGCCGTCGCCGAGCCTGCTCCGGTCCGCGCCCCGGCACCGGGCGCGCGGCCGCGGGGGAGTGCCGGCCGTGGTGGGACGCGGAAGCGGAGGAAGTGAGATCCCGTCAGGTCAACCCGGGTGCGGCGGCACGATCGACCAGCCAGACGGTCGATTCCGTGCCCCGGGCCCCGGCCGCGGGGACCTTCAGCGGATCCGCCCCGTTGAGCGCCGCGGCCACCGGTTCGGCCTTGTCGGCACCGGCCACCACCAGCACCACCTGCCGGGCGCGGCGGATCGCGGGATAGGTCAGCGTGACGCGTACCGGGGGTGGTTTGGGCGAGTCGGTCACCGCCACGGCCAGTTCCCGCTGCTCGCCCAGCGTTTCGGCATGGCCGGGGAACAGGGAGTTGATATGACCGTCCGGCCCCATGCCCAGCAGGTGCAGATCGAACGCGCCGTAGGTGGCGAGGTGGGCGCGCAGGGCGGTGGCGTATTCGGCGGCCGCTTCGACCGGGTCCGGGTATTCACCGTCGGACGTGGCCACCGTGTGCACCCGCGCGGGATCCACCGGGACGTGATCGAGCAGGGCCCGGTGCGCCTGCAACTCGTTGCGGTCGGGGTCGCCGGCCGGGACGAATCGTTCGTCACCCCAGAACACGTCCAGGTTCGACCAGTCCAGGCCGCCCGCGTTCGCGCGCACCTTCTCCAGCAGCCGGATCCCGGTTCCGCCGCCGGTCACCACCACCGACGCGCTACCCCGCGCCGCCTGCGCGGCGGTGAGGGTATCGACGAAGAGGCGGGCGGCCGCCGTGGTGAGCGCGTCACTGTCGGGATAGACCTCGACGGAGGTCTCGGAGCTAGTTGTCATAGGTCACCCTTTCGATTCCGGCGAGGGCTTCGGCATAGATCTCGTCGGCGTCCAGCCGGCGCAATTCCTCCGCCAGGCAGTCGCGGGTTTCGCGGCGCGCCAGGGCGATCCGCTGCACCGGATCACCGGTGCGGGTGAGCGTCGCCGTGACCCCGGTCTGCGGGCGGGCGATGGAGATCGAGACCGACGGCCGCCGCAACTCGACCACCAGATCGCCGGTCCGGCGGTGCACCGGGCAGCCCAGCCGCCCGGCCAGCCAGCCGGCGAGCATATCGAGGGCCGGCTCCTCGCGCAGGCCCGAGACCGTGACCGATTCCACCGGCTCGAACGGCGGTTCGTCCATGGCCGCGGCCAGCAGGGCCCGCCAGTAGGTGATCCGGCTCCATGCCAGATCGGAGTCACCGACCGCGTAGGAGTCGTGCCGGGACTTGATGGTCGCCTGCGGATCCGGGGCGTAGGTGGCGTCGGTGATGCGCCGGGTCGCGAGCCGGCCCACCGAATCCTTGGAGGGAAAGGCCGGTGCGCCGCGCGGCCACCATGCCACCACCGGGGTATCGGGCAGCAGGAACGGAATGACCACACTGCTCTCGTGGCTCACCAGTTCACCTTGCAGGCGCAGCACGATCACCTCGGCCGCGCCGGCGTCACCACCGACCCTGATCTGCGCGTCCAATCGCGTCTCCGCGAAACGGTCGCCCCGGGCCAGTACGACCACCCGGCAGGGATGTTCGCGGCTGGCGTCGTTGGCGGCGTCGATGGCGTCCTCGGCCTCGGAACTGTCCAGGGTGCACACCACCAGCGTCAGCACCCGGCCCATGGTGATCACGCCGTTGCTCTCGCGCAGTTGCACCAGGCGTTTGGTGACGGCCCCGGTGGTCGTATCGGGGATATCGATGATCACGGCCGCCGCCATTCCCGGCCGGTGCGGGCCAGCATCTCGGCCGCGGAATCCGGACCCCAGGTACCGGCTTCGTACTGTTCGGGTTTACCGTCGGCGGCCCAGTGCGCGAGCACCGGATCCAGGATGCGCCAGGACAATTCGACCTCCGCGTTGACGGGGAACAGGGACGGTTCGCCGAGCAGCACGTCCAGGATGAGCCGCTCGTAGGCCTCGGGCGAGGATTCGGTGAAGGCCTCGCCGTAGCTGAAATCCATGTTCACGTCGCGTACTTCCATCGACGATCCGGGCACCTTCGACCCGAACCGCATGGTGATGCCCTCGTCGGGCTGCACACGGATCACGAGCGCGTTCTCACCGAGTTCCTCGGTCATGGTCTGGTCGAAGGGGAGATGGGGCGCGCGTTTGAAGACCACCGCGATCTCGGTGACCCGCCGGCCCAGCCGCTTGCCTGTCCGCAGATAGAAAGGCACCCCGGCCCAGCGCCGGGTGTCGACCTCGAGTGTCAGCGCCGCGTAGGTCTCGGTACGCGATTGCGGATCGAAACCTTCCTCGTCCAGCAGGCCCACCACTTCCTGGCCGCCCTGCCACCCGGCGGCGTACTGCCCGCGGGCGGTGGTCTCGTCGAGCGGCTCCACGAGTTTGGTCGCGGAGAGGACCTTGATCTTCTCGTTCTG
>NZ_JBSFRU010000367.1:0-6034 GCF_053589395.1 Nocardia sp. NPDC003345 | reverse complement strand
GGCGTCCTGGGTGACCAGGGTGCCGGGGGCGGCCTCACCGGTGACGGAGACCGTGACGTCGGCGGTGACCTCTTCGCCGCGCTTCACGATCAGCAGATCGGCGTGCTCGATGTAGCGGTGGATGGGGTGCACCACGACCGATTTGGTCAGCGCGAGCTGCTTCTTGCCCTCGATGTTCAGGTTCAGGACGGCGTTGGTGCCGTGCTGGCGCAGGATCGCGGCGAACGACAGCGCGTCCAGCGACAGATGCTGGGGATCGGACTGATGCCCGTACAGGACCGCCGGAACGTTGCCCGCACGGCGGGTGCGGCGCGCGGCGCCCTTGCCGAACTCGGTGCGGATCGTCGCTTCGAGAAGGTTGACGTCGGACATGACTGAATAACTCCTACGGCTCTACCGGGCGTGTGGGCGGTGCCAGGGATATCGCGCCCCTGGTCGGTGGTCTGCTCGTCAGGCGAAGACCGAACGCAGACGGCCGGAAGCCGGGCCGCGTCGATCACGGTGCCGCAGATATGCGAACCCTCGCCGAGACAACCCGAATACTGTAACTCAGCTCCCGCATAAGTCCTGAATCGGGTGGTGGGCGACACGACGAAAAGCCGGTCGGGCACGTCACGTACCCTGGACAGGTTGCCACCTTCCCCGCCTCGCCGAAAGGGTTTTCCCGTTGACCGCCTCTACCGAGGGCTCCGCCGCGCCCACTGTGCGCGGGTTGGCCGCCGAGGTGTCGCGGCGCCGCACTTTCGCCGTCATCTCCCATCCCGACGCGGGTAAATCGACCCTCACCGAGGCGCTGGCGCTGCATGCCCGCAAGATCTCCGAGGCCGGGGCCATCCACGGCAAGGCGGGCCGTAAGTCGACGGTGTCGGACTGGATGGAGATGGAGAAGGCGCGCGGGATCTCGGTGAGTTCCACCGCCCTGCAGTTCAACTATCGCGCCGCCGGGTCCGATATCGACCATGTCATCAACCTGGTCGACACCCCCGGTCACTCCGATTTCTCCGAGGACACCTATCGGGTGCTCACCGCGGTGGACGCCGCGGTGATGCTGATCGACGCGGCCAAGGGTCTCGAACCGCAGACGCTGAAGCTGTTCCAGGTGTGCCGCCACCGCGGCATCCCGGTGATCACGGTCATCAACAAGTGGGACCGCCCCGGTCGTGCGCCGCTGGAACTGCTCGACGAGATCGATGAGCGGATCGGCCTCACTCCGACCCCGCTGTTCCTGCCGGTGGGTATCGCGGGCGATTTCCGCGGGCTGCTGCGCCGCGGCGCCGACGGTGCGGCCGGCGAGTACATCCACTTCACCCGGACCGCCGGTGGGGCCACCATCGCCCCGGAGGAATCGTTGAGCCCGGACGCCGCCGAGGCGCGGGAGGGCGCGGCCTGGACGACGGCGGCCGAGGAGAGCGAGCTGCTGTCGGCCACCGGTCAGGACCACGACCAGGAACTTTTTCTGGCCGGCCAGACCTCCCCGGTGATCTACGCCTCCGCGATGCTGAACTTCGGCGTCCGGCAGTTGCTGGAGACGCTGGTATCGCTGGCGCCCGCGCCGGGTTCCCGCGCCGCGGCCGACGGCACCCCCCGCGAACCGGCGGACCCTTTCAGCGCGGTCGTGTTCAAGGTGCAGGCCGGAATGGATACCGCGCATCGCGACCGGCTGGCGTTCATGCGGATCGTCTCGGGCGAATTCGAGCGCGGCATGGTGGTCACCCACGCCCAGACCGGCCGCCCGTTCGCGACCAAGTACGCGCTGACGGTGTTCGGCCGCGAACGGGCGACGGTCGATACCGCCTATCCGGGCGATGTCGTGGGGCTGGTGAACGCGACAGCCCTGGCTCCGGGGCACACGCTGTTCGTGGAGAAGAAGGTGGAATTCCCGCCGATTCCCTCGTTCGCGCCCGAACATTTCGCCGCTCTGCGCGCGCGGAGCGCGGGTAAGTACAAGCAGTTCCGCAAGGCGATCGATCAGCTCGACTCCGAGGGTGTGGTGCAGGTGCTGCGCAACGACGCCCGCGGCGACGCCTCGCCGGTGCTGGCCGCTGTCGGCCCGATGCAGTTCGAGGTGGTGACCGCCCGGATGCAGGGCGAGTTCGGTGTCGAGACCCAGCTCGACCACCTCGCCTATACGATCGCCCGCCGCACCGACGCCGAATCGGCGCCCGAACTGGACCGCCAGCGCGGGGTGGAGGTTTTCACTCGCAGCGACGGCGCCGTGCTGGCGATTTTCAGCGATAAGTGGCGCTTGCAGTACATCCAGAAGGAAATGCCGGAACTCACGCTCGAACCGCTGGTGGCAGCGGCCGACTGACGACCGGCCGCCCGGTCAGCCGACCGCTCGTTCGTCCGGGCCCGGGTATTCCTCGTCGAAGCCGGTCTGCTCGGGTTCCGCGCGCTCGCTCGCACCCGGGTGATCCCGGGGATCGCGTTCCACGGCTTCGACCCCGCTCGCCTGCTGGATCAGCCCCCACCGGTTGGCGGTGAGCCGCAGACTGGGCAGATCGCTGAGCGAGAGCACCACCTCGTAGGTGCGCTGATAGCCGGTATGGGAGATACGCCACTGGCCGTCGTCGCACCGGATGTAGTCGTCGGTGTAGAAAGCGGCGCCTCGCAGCAGCATATTGTTCTCGGGAATGAGTACGGTATCGGACAGGTACCAGATTCCCTTGGCCCGATCCCCGTTCACATCGATCTCGGGATGGTCGCATCGATGTTCGGTGATCACATGCGGCCCGAGAGTATTGCGCATGAATGTGAGAAATGCGTCCCGGGATTCGAACTGCAGATATTCGCTGTAGGTGGCCGTGGCCTCCGGGATCATCGTATCGGCGAAATCGTCCCAGAGTTTTGTGTCCAGGGCGCGCAGATACCGGAATTTGAGGCGATGGATAGCGAGGACATCGTCGGAATCGCCCGCTGTTATCGGGCGCTGATCGTTCGGCCGTGACGGCCCCATCGTCAACGGCACGTCTGCGTCGGGCTCGAGCCGCGGTGGGAGCGAGACGTCGAGTCCGGCTCCCAGCGCGGCGGCGAGCGCGGCACCGGAGAAGGCCATGGTTTCACTGCTCTGGCCCGGCCGCCGCGGAAACCCACCCGGGCGCGGCCCGGGATCGTTGCGCTCCTCGCCCTGGTCCATCTCTCCACCATCCCACCTGAAATGGACAAATAGGGAGGTTATTCAGGTTTGCATCGGATTGCTATACAGCGACGGCGGTATTACGGGATCCGGATTTCACCCGCTCAGCGGGACAAAACCGCTGGTAGACCCCGTGGAGCGACCTTTCGATCGGGCCGGAAATCAGAGCCGGTCGCCGTTGCCGATTGTGAAGCAGGTGCGACAGAAATCCTCGCCGAACTCGGTCAGCCGCAGGCTTTTGCGCACGATTTTGGGCGCCCGGCCCGCCTTTTTCAGGGCGGCCTCCACGATGGGCTGGACCTCCAGGACCATATAGCGGCTCAGCACCACCGGATCGTCGGAATTCTCGGTGAGCCCGAGCCGGCTGAGATTGATCAGATAGGAGCGGGCGCGGTCCATGTACCGCACCCCGGCCTGTTCCGGGACCGAGGTGAGCCCACCGGCGATCAGTTCGGAGCCGATCCCCAGCGGGCGGTTGGTCCGCACGTCGACGGTCGGCTGGGGTCCGTTGAGTGCCATGTAGCGCAGGACCCGGGCCTCGTCGGGGGCCAGTTCGTCCAGAATCCGGTCGTAGGCGGGGTGCACCTCTTCGGTGAAGTACACATCCGCGGAGCGGGCCAGCAGCGCGTCGCCGCGTTTGCGGAGTTCGGCCACCGTGGACGACCGCAGATAGGAGCCCACCGCGACGGTGTGCTGGGCCGGGGTCTGCCCGGTGGGGACGTAGCTGACGATCTCGCGCACCGACCCCTCGGTGACACCGAGCGCGCTGCGCGCGATCGACCGCAACGCGTTGCCGGTGCGTTCGGCGATCTCGGCGGAGGACTCCCCGTCCAGGGCCGCCTGGGTGATCTCCCGGGTGACCTCGTAGGAGGTCTCCACCGCCCACTGGCCGCCGCGGACCACACTGCCCGCGGCCAGCCCGGCGGCCCGGAACACCCCGCGGATGAGCCGCGCCTCGTTGCTGATCTGGCGCTGTTCGACATCGGCGCTGCGTTCGACGCTCGAGGGCGGGCGGCGCACGACGCTACCGGGCGCCGGGTCGCTCGCGGCGCGCCGCCGGGTCGCGTCGGTAGCGCCGGTCCGCGCGCCGTTGCCGGTGACGCGCCGGCCGGTCTCCGGCGCCGGGCGCCGATCCGTATCCGGGACGGAACTCCGCTCGGCGGTCGGCGAGCTCCGGTCCAGGGCCCGGGACCCGGCCCGGGGGAACTCCTGTCCGGTCCTGTCGTCTGCCACGTCTACTCCGATATCGCCAGATGAACGAATCCGCTCACCGATTATTGCCCATTCACCGTGATCGCCCGGCGCCGGACCGTGAATCCGGCGCACGTCTGAGACACTAATGTGCCGCGCCCGGACGCGCTGACGACGCCGGCCATCGTCGCGGTGCGATGGGTGCCGGGAAGTGGTGCTAATTTCGAGGTCCCGGTGAGGCGCCGACCACCGGGAGCAGGAGGGTCTGTCGTGTTGGAGAGTGTGTTCGGGGTGCACCCGACGATCCTCCTGGAATTGATAACAATTCCCCTGTTCACCGGAGTTATCGGGTACATCACCAACTGGACCGGCGTGCTGATGCTCTTCCGGCCGATCGCATTTCACGGTATCCGGGTTCCCGGCCTGCGCTATCTGTACCCCTATCTGCCCAAGCGGATCCAGATCCTGCCGTTGCTCAGCCACGACGGGCGGTTCGGATGGCAGGGCATCGTGCCCTCCCGGGCCGACAAGATGGCCAGTATCGCCGTCGACAAAGGACTTTCGAAACTGGGTAGCGTCGCCGATTTCTACCGGGAGCTGGAACCGGACGCGCTGGCCGAGCACCTCGCCGGCACCGCCGAGACGCAGATCCGCGATATCGTCGAGAACATCCTGCGCCGCGACCATCCGCAACTCTGGTACAACCTGCCGACCCAGGTCCGGGAGATGGTGCACGAGCGGGTACGCCAGCAATTGCCGGATATCCTGCGGGAGCTCACCGAGGAACTCGGCGCGAACATCGATCAGTTGCTCGACGTCAAGCAGATGGTCATCCGCTATTTCCAGGCCCGCCCGCAATTGCTCAATCAGCTGTTCCAGGTGCTGGGCGCCAAGGAACTGCGGTTCATGCAGAATTTCGGCCTGTACTTCGGTGCCCCCATGGGTGTGGTGCTGGTGGGCATCCTGCACCTGACCGGCTGGCCGACGCTGGCGGTACTGCCCATCGGCGGGGTCATCATCGGCTGGGTGGTGAACTGGGTGGGCCTGAATATGATCTTCGCGCCCGCCGAGCCGAAATGGTGGTGCCCGTGGCGCCAGGGACTGCTGATCAAACGGCAGGACGAAATCACCGCCGGTTACGCCGAACTCGTCTCCACGCAGGTGATGACGGTGGCCAATATCGGCGACGAACTGCTGAACGGCCCGAAATCCGACCGCACCCTGCAGATGCTCGAGGACACCCTGCGACCCGCCGCCGATCGCGCCCTGGGCCCGGCCCGCGGCGCGGTGAAGCTGGTCCTCGGCAGCCGCGACTACCAGTCCCTCACTCAGACCCTCACCTCCGAGGCGATGGCCATCGCGCCGCTCGCCTTCGCCGACGAGGACTTCAACCAGCGGCAGGGCAAACAGATCAGCGCCTACATCTCCAAGCAGATGTCGGAGCTGTCACCCAACGATTTCGTCGATATGCTGCGGGCCGCCATCAAGCAGGACGAGTGGCTGCTGTTCGTGCACGGCGGCGTACTCGGGCTGTTCGCGGGATACGCGCATATCCTGGTCTTCGGAACGGGGGTGGCGACGACATGGCTGTGAACCGGGAGCCGGAAGAGTCCGGCACAGAGCCCAGGCGGACCGGGCCAGGCGGGCCCGCCGCCACGGTGCGTGCGGTCGGCGGCGTGGCGCGCGTAGCGGCCTCGGCGGTGTCGG
>NZ_JBSFRU010000366.1:0-6076 GCF_053589395.1 Nocardia sp. NPDC003345 | reverse complement strand
CGCTGCCGCCGATCCGGCCCCTCCGCATCCGTGCGGATGGGCCGGTGTCAGTAGCGGCGCCCGCGGAAGTCCAGGCAGGCACGGCCGGGTGCGGCCGGCGACCGGTCCCGGGGCGCGCGATTCTGGGTGGCCTCGATATAGATGGTCAGGCCGGTGCTCAGCTTTCCGGCCAGGGCCTCGAGCTGGTCCGGGGTGAGGGACTCGCCGAAGGCGGCCGCGGCGAGAAGTCGTTCCCGTACCTGTTCGAGATTGAGCCGGGCGAACGGGATGGGGGCGAGTTCGGGCATGCGGGTTACCGTACCCGAGTTCGAACATATTTTCGATAGTTGTGATGGGGGCAGCGGGACGGCCGTAGTTGGGTGATGGGGGCGGGGGGCACCGGCCGATTGCGGCCGGAACCGCTCCGCTGCTTCCGGCCGGCGGGTGCCTCGGGTCAGCGGGCGTCCGTGGCGGCCGGGCCGGTGAACGCGCCGGCCCGCGCGGCCAGGGCGGCGGTAGTGGCGGCGCGGTCGGGCAGGCGCGGATCGGGTGGGGTGCGCAGGAGGGCGAGCTCGTGGTACAGCGGCGCGGTCGCGGCGATGAGCAGCGCGCGGGCGTCGATCGGCGCCGCGATCTCACCGCGCGCGATCGCGCGCTCCACGATGATCTCGGACTGGAGGTAGCGGTCCTCCCACAGCCGCCGCAGGGACCGGGCGGCCTCCTCGGAGCGGAAGGAGACCGCGATCAGCGCGGCCGCGATCGACGGCTGCTCGGTCAGCGAATCCTGGATCTCGTGGTTGAGTGCCGCCAGATCGCCGCGCAGCGAGCCGGTGTCGCGGGGATGCCAGTCGATATCCGCGGCCGCGGCCAGGACGTCGGTGATGAGGCCTCCGACGTCGTGCCAGCGGCGATACACGGTGGTGCGGTGGACGCCGGCGCGGGCGGCCACCGTATCCACGGTGAGGGCGTCGTAGCCGTGCTCGGTGAGTTCCGCGTGCACCGCGTCGAGTACCTGGGTGCGGATGCGGGCGGTCCGGCCGCCCGGCCGGGGGGCCGGGCGCGGGGTGTCCGGTGGGGGGTCGGGGGTCATGATCGGTGATCCTGTTGCTCGCGACGGCATGCTGTGGCACCATACTAATGCAACAGTCGTCGCACTAGTGAGGTAGCTGATGCTCATTCGAAGTGTTCATGCAGTCCTGCGGTCCGTCGCGGCCGCGTCGTACTCGAATACTTCGGAGCGTGTCCATGCCCACCCAGATCACCGCGCTCGCGGTCGGTAAATCCTTCGACGGCCGGCTCGTTCTCGATGAGGTGACCTGCTCGCTCGCCGCGGGTGAGCGCACCGGGATCATCGGTGAGAACGGATCCGGTAAATCCACTCTGCTGCGCCTGTTCGCCGGGCGTGAGAATCCTGATCGCGGCGAGATCGTCGTACAGGCCGACGGCGGTATCGGCTATCTCGCGCAGGACGAACAACTCCCGCCCGAGACGACGGTCCAGCAGGTCGTCGACCGGTCCCTGGGCGAACTCCGGGCGATCGAGAAGCGAATGCGCGGCCTGGAGACCGCCATGGCCGCCGGTGCCGAATCCGCTGTGGCCGAATACGGCGAGCTGACGGCCGTATTCGAACTGCGCGGCGGTTACGACGCCGACGCCCGGGTGGAACGGGCGCTGCACGGCCTCGGCCTGGGCACGGTGCGCCGTGACCGTGCCGTCGGCGGGTTGTCCGGCGGCGAACAGGCCCGGCTGCGGCTGGCCGCGGTGCTGGCCGCCGGGTCCGAGGTGCTGCTGCTGGACGAGCCGACCAACCATCTCGACGACGAGGCGCTGACCTGGCTGGAAAACCACCTGCGCACCCGTCGCGGTACCACGGTGACGGTCTCACACGACCGGGTGTTCCTCGAACGGGTGGCGACCACACTGCTGGAGGTCGACGACGACCGGCGGCGAATCGTCCGCTACGGCAACGGCTACGCGGGTTTCCGCGCCGAGCAGGCCGCGGCCCGGCAGCGCTGGATCCGGGCCCATGAACAATGGGAAACCGATATCGACGCGCTCCGCGAGACCCTCGCCACCACGGCGCGGCAGGTCGCGCCGGGCCGGGCGAGGAAGGACAACAACAAGATGGCCTACGACCGGGCCGGCGGCCGGGTCCAGCAATCCCTGGCGGGCCGCGTCCGCAACGCAGAGCAACGATTGCGCCGCCTGCTCGCCGACCCGGTCCCACCGCCCCCGGAACCACTGCGTTTCACCCCGGCGCTACGCACCGCCAAGGCATCCGGCACCGTGCTCGCCGCCGGCGAGGTCTCGCTCACGGGCCGGCTCGCCCCGTCGAGTATCACGCTCGCCGCGGGAGACCGTGTACTGGTCACCGGACCCAACGGCGCGGGAAAGACCACCCTGCTGCGGCTACTCGCCGGAGTTCTCACACCGGACGGCGGTACGGTCACCCGGCGTGGGCGGATCGGTTACCTCGCCCAGGAGCCGCCGCCCGCCGAACCCGGGCAGACCCTGCGGGCGGCCTTCGCGCGGGGCCGGCCCGGTGATATCGAAGGGCATACCGAGCAATTGCTCTCGCTCGGACTGTTCACCCGCGCGCAGCTCACCACCCGCGTCGCGGAGTTGTCCACCGGGCAGCGGCAGCGGCTCGCCCTGGCGCGGCTGGTCTGTGAACCGTGGGAGGCCCTGCTGCTGGACGAACCCACCAACCATCTCGCGCCGGGGCTGGTGGAAGAACTGGAGACGGCCCTGGCCGATTATCCCGGCGCCCTCGTGGTCGTCAGCCATGATCGCCGGTTGCGGGCCCGCTGGCGGGGCGCACGCCTCGAGATGCGACCGCCCGCGCCGGCTCGCTGCTGAATACCGCTACCCGCCCGCGCCGACGAAGGAGTCCACCGTGCCCGACCCCGCCCCTGCCCCCGCCGACCCGACGGTCCTGCACCCGATGCCCGGACAACCCCGGGTGGTGCTGTTGAAACCCCTGATCACCTCGCCGTTGATCGAGGCCGGTGAGTTCTCCTACTATGACGACCCCGAGCACGCGACCGCCTTCGAGACCCGGAACGTGCTGTACCACTACGGACCCGAGAAGCTGATCATCGGCAGATACTGCGCGCTCGGCACCGGGGTGCGGTTCATCATGAACGGCGCGAACCACCGGATGGACGGTCCGTCGACGTTCCCGTTCCCCACCATGGGCGGATCCTGGGCGGAGCATTTCGATCTGCTCTCCGACCTGCCGAACCGGGGCGATACCGTGGTCGGCCACGATGTCTGGTTCGGTTACGGGGCCACGGTGCTGCCCGGGGTCCGGATCGGGCACGGCGCGATCATCGGCGCCGGATCCGTGGTTACCGCCGACGTACCCGATTACGGCATCGTCGGCGGTAATCCGGCCCGTCTGATCCGCACCCGCTACGACGAGCGGGATATCGCGAGGTTGCTGGCGGTGGCATGGTGGGACTGGCCACCGGAAGTCGTCACCGCTCAGGTTCGGGCCATCATGTCGGGCAGTGTCGCCGACCTGGAGGCCGTCGCCCCGGAAGGCCGGAGTTGACCGGGTACAGCGCCCGGCCCGGTGACCGGACGGCGACGAAATCGGCTGCGGGAAGCCGGGTTCGTGGCGCCCGCGGTGCGGAGCGGCGATGGCGCGGCGGCGGTGAGCTGTCAGACTGGATCGCATGACGAACGCCGCTCAGGACGACGTAGAGCACGAAGGCCGGACCGTAGGTGTGACCGCAGCGCTGCTGGGGGTCACAGTGCGGGCGCTGTACCACTGGGACGAGATCGGGCTGGTTCGCGCCTCGGCGCGCACCGCCGCGGGTTACCGGCTCTACACCGGTGCCGATATCGCCCGGGCGCGGCGGGTGCTCGTGTACCGGGAACTGGGTGTGGCGCTCGACGAGATCGGTGAGCTGCTCGACGCGCCCGCCTCGGCCACCGATTCGCTGCGCCGCCAGCGCGACCGGGTCCGCGCGTACGCCGCCCGGCTGAACCGGACGGCCGAGGCGCTGGACCGCCTGATCGCGGCCCGGGAAGAGGGCATCCTGCTCTCCGACGAGGAGCAGGCCGAGATCTTCGGGGATCACTGGGGCCCCGAAGAGGTCGCCGACGAGGTACGGGGCCACGGGGGCGATCCGTCCGCGGCGACCTGGAACTGAACGCGGCGGATGCTCAGCCGATAACGGCGTTCATGATGGTGCCGGCGCTGGTGGCGATCACGCCGCCGATCATGGCGCCGGCCACCATCTTCGGCGATTCCAGACCGCCGCCGGACCATTTCTCCCAGGCGAACCTGCCGCCGGCGTAGATGATCGCGCAGATCCCGGCCAGCAGCACGAACCAGGTGAGATACCGGACCAGTTGCAGGAATTTATCGGAGATGGGCGGAGCTTCGGGGGTGGGATTGCCGATTTGCGCCAGCGTATCGGTCACGGCGGCCAGTATCATCTCGCAGCTCACTTGGGTATTCGGGGCGGGCGGGAATGCACTCGCATCGTAACCGCTCGCCGGGATGGTCGCAGTAATCCCAGCTCGTGACCGGGATTCGGGTCACCAGCGGTTATAGCGTGAAAGCCGGTGCGCGGCAAGAACTTGCGTCACGGCCATACCGGTCTGGATGATGGGAGGGGGGCCGTGCGCCCCGGAAGTTGTCGGCGAGGGAGCAGACGGTGAGCATCATCGCGGCGTCATTCATGGACGCGGTATCGGTATACGCACAGGTCACGGATCCCACTCCGGAGCCGCCACCGCTGGCGGACAAGATCATGCAGTTCGTGCGGTACGCGACCTGGCTGGCCATTCTCTCCGGAATCGTCAGCATCGTCTACGCGGGCGGGCGATTCGCCTGGGAGAAGTGGTCCGGCAGCGGTCTGCAGTCACCGAAGATGGTGGCCGGGGCCATGATCGGCGGGGTGGTCGCCACCAGTGCCGGCACCATCATGAACACGGTGCTGGAGATCTGAGAACGGCCGCGCCGACCGCGTCGGCAATCTTTCGGCTACCCTGGGCGTATCCTGCGATCAGTCCTTCGATACGCGATGATCAGGGAGTATGCCAATGGGCGAGGCCCGGGCCGCGGTAACCGGTGAACTCATCCGAGCGCTGGAAGCCGACAGCCTCCGATTGACCCGGCGCTCGATGCTGGGTCTGCTGGCGATGGCGGGACTCACGGCCTGCGGTGGCGGCGGCGAGGACAGCGATATCCAGCCGTCGGGGAGCCCGGCCGATCGCCGCGCGGTGGCCAGCGAGGCCTACGTCTTCGGCTATCCGCTCGTCCTGCTCGAGATGATCCGCGACCGAGCGCTCGAATACGCGCAGGCCAACCGCTTCCAGCACACCTCCTCACTGCCCGCCGCCAGTCAGCGCACCGTCCCCCGCATCGATCTGGACAATCTGTACTCGGTGGGCTGGCTGGACCTGCGGGACGAACCGGTCCTGTTCCGGGTGCCCGAAATCGAGGGCCGCCGCTGGACGATGCAGGTTCTGGACGCCTGGACCAATACGGTGTCCTCGCCCAACAGTGTGGCACCGGAGGTCGCTCCGGACGCGAAGCCGCCGTTCACCTACGCCGTCACGGGTCCGGGCTGGTCCGGCACGCTACCCGACGGGGTGGTCGAAATCGCGGTTCCGACCGCCGATGCCTGGTTGTACGGCCGGGTAGAGGTCCGCGGTCCTGCGGATGTGCCCGCGGTGCGCGAGATCCAGTCGGAACTGCGGCTCTCGGCGCTGAGCGCGTGGAACACGCCGGCCGCCGCGGAATCCGATTCGATACCGGAGAACCAGGACTGGTCGGAGTCGGCCACCCAGAACAGGGTCGAGCAACTGCCTGTCCGGGATTTCTACGAGAAGCTCTGCGATTCGATGGTGGAGAATCCGCCCGCCCCGGACGACGATCCCGCGATGCGGCGTTTCGCGACGATCGGGATCAGGCCCGGAGGCGGGCCGCAGGGTGTCAGCACCGGTGAACTGGAGGCCGGGGCGGATGCGGCCAGGAAGAAGATTCTCGCCTATGTGGATCCGGCCAGCCAGCTGCGCGACGGCTGGGTACTGGACACCAACGTCGGAAGATACGGCACCAACTACCTGCTCCGCGCCG
>NZ_JBSFRU010000365.1:0-6076 GCF_053589395.1 Nocardia sp. NPDC003345 | reverse complement strand
CCGTGCGAGAGCAGTTGGACGCTCTCGGCTCTCTCGGGACCGCGCAACACGCCCCTAATAGTTTTCCAGGAGCACGACCCCGTGCAGTTCACACCGTGGGTGGAACGCACCACCTTGTCGTGCGACCAGCGGTCCCGGTAGAACTCGTCGCCGTCACGACCGCCGACCTTGTGCACGGTCCGCTGATCCGCGGAGACCTCGCCGCGCTGGAAATACTTCCCCAGCCGCAGGAGTGCGTCGCCGGCGCCGGGATCGGCGGGCCGATCGGTACGCGCCGACCCCGGATTTCGTGAGGCAACCACGACGCCCCCTTTTCTGCAAACGGTGAATCGGGCTGATGCCGTGTATGAACGCGCCGGGCCCGGCGGCGGTAGCGCAGCGTGACCAAGAAGGGCCCGCGCTCATACACAGTCAATACGAACTGTAAGGACGCCACCCGACCTGGCCAAACGGTCTTCTCACATCGAAAACCGCAGGTCGGTGAGGTGTGAGGTCACCGCAATGTGGCGGTCACGGTGAGCGGGCCGCCGGGCCCGCCACCGGCGGCGCGAACCTGGGAAAACCGCCGGAAACGCGCCCCGCCCGGGCGCCGGGCGGGCCGATCCGGCCGGTTCGGTGAAATTTCGGAAATCGTGGCTTCTCCAGTGGTTTACATTTGTTTACACGACCGGGCACCACCCGCACCCCGGCCCACAGGCCGGGCCCGGCTCGGCTTCCAGCAGCTGGGAAGCCGTCGCTGCGCATCTCATGCCCCGGTCGTCTACGCTGCTGCCCGATCCGACCGCCGTCGGCGGTCGCCCGAGCAGGTTCGAGGTAGGCGAATGTTCGGTGTTGAACGGCGGGGGCGACATCGTATTCCGCTCACCGCCGCGCTGGTCCTGACCGTGCTGGCGGCCGGTACCGCGCTGCTGCCCGGATCGCCCGCCGCGGCGGCACCGGCGATCACGGTGCATCCCGGTATGGAGATCCGGCACACCACGATCGCCGACGGTAAAGCCGTGATCAACAAATGCACGATCGGACTGACCGGCTCCATCGGCGCGGCACAGTACGCGGTGACGGCCGGGCACTGCTATCACCCGGGCATCGTCACCGACAAGGTCGGCAATCCGATCGGCTGGTTCGAATTCCAGCACCCCGACGACGGCCTGAAATTCGGATTCGGGCTGATCCGGCTGTACGACGGTATCGGCGTCGCCGCGTCCATGGGCCGCTTCGGGCTGTCCACCATGGATATGAAACCGCAGCTTGGCCAGGAGGTCTGCAAGATCGGTGCCACCACCGGCTGGAGCTGCGGCACGATCACCGAGGCCACCGAGGAATGGCTCTACGTCAGTAACGCCCTCGGCGCCGAGGGCGGCGATTCCGGTGCGGTGGTCTACCGGCAGACCGCCGACGGGCATGCCGCGTTCGTCGGGATCCTGGTGGCCTACGACGACGCCCAGGGCCGCAGCGCCGTGGTGGAGCCCGCCGCCTGGCTGTTCGACCGGATCGAGCGCTACGGCCCCACCCGCGACGAGCCTTTCGTCTGGTATCGGGTCTGACCGGACCGGACCTCGGCCGCGGGATCCCGGCCGGTCAGACTCCGAGCGCGCCCGCGAACACCGGCCAGGACCGGTGCAGATCGTCCTGCCAATAGGCCCAGGCGTGGGTGCCCGGGTGCAGATGTACCGCCGCCGGGATCTGCGCGGCGGCCAGTGCGGCGACCAGCGGACCGGTGCAGTTGCCGACCACCGTCTCCATGGCGCCGCCGACCACCATCCGGTCGGCCAGGCGCAGCGGATCGCCCTCGATACCCCGCGAGCCCAGCACCTCGTGCTGCCCGGGAGCTCCGTTACCCGACGAGATGTAGAGCGCCGTACCGCGCAGGCGTTCCAGATTCAGCATCGGATCGTGCTCGGTCCAGGCCGGATTGTCCGGCGCGCCCCACATATTGGTGGCGTTCGCCCCGAACAGCGCCAGCTGCGAGTACACGATGGCGCGGGCGGCCGGATCGCTGGTCCGGGTGCATCCGCTGTAGGCACCGACCGCCCGGTACAGCCCCGGCGCCCGGGTCGCCAGGTTCAACGCCGAGGTCGCCGACATCGACAGGCCCGCTACGGCGTTGCGCCCGGTCATCCCGAACCGGGAGTCCAGCAGCGGCGGCAGCTCGCGGGTGAGGAACGTTTCCCATTTGCTACGTCCCAGTACCGGATCGTCGGCGATCCAGTCGGTGTAGTAGCTGGCCCGGCCGCCGATCGGAACGATCACGTTCACCGGTTTGTCGGCGAAGAATTCCTCCACGTCGGTGCGCCGCATCCACGGCCCGCCGTCCTCACCGCCGTCGACGGCATTGAGCAGGTACAGCGCGGGCGCACCGGGGCCGGGATGCGACATCCACAGCGTGATCGGCCGGTCCATGGCCGCCGAATGCACGACCACCTCGAGCTGGCGCCCGCCCAGTGGCCGTATATCGAGGATCCGGGCCGGTCCCTCGGCGGCGGCCGGACCGGCCACCACCGCCGGAATCAGGCCGATACACAGCGTGAACAGGTACACCAGGCAACGCGGCAGCCGGTACATGCCGAGGTTTCTATCACGCGCCGGACCGGCCCGGCGGTATTCACCTGGCGTGTTCGTCGTGGTCGTGGACCCGCAGCGCGGTGATCCGCCCGGCCTGTTCCTCCGGCACCCGCATCCGCTCGGCGATCGACCACCGCAGCGCGCGTGGCAGCTGCGGCGCGACCTTTCCGAAATAGGCGTACAGCCATTCCGCGCGCGCGACCAGGAACGGATAGTCGGTGGTCATCATGGGCCGGATCACCAGCATCGGCAGCGGGGCGTCGAGCGGATGGAAATCGGCGTTCCACAATCCCGGCACCCGGCAGCCCGGATAGAACTGGCCCAGCATCAGCCCCTCGCCGACGACCTCGGATTTGTGCAGCCGGTGGACCCGGTCGATCCGGGCGGTATCGGTGAGGCCCGGGAAGGCCGCCACCGCGGTGAGCCAGCGTTCGTCACTGCCGTCGCGCAACCGGTGGTAGAGGTCGCGGGCATCGAGTACCGCCGCCGACAGCTCGTCGTCGCGGAGATCGTCCCCGCCCGGTACGACCGCGGTCCACAGGGCCCGGCGCAGGGTCGTCTGCCGGACGAACGGGCAGACCGGCCCGTCCCGGCCCAGGGCCGGGTGCGGTTGGCAGAGATGGGAGGTGATCCATCCGGTCAGCGCCGCGGCACCGGGATGTTCCCGCGCCCAGCGGTCCGGGTCCGCGTAGACGTCGCGCCAGGCGACGCCGGTGCGCGGCCCGCGGTACTCCGGCGGCTCGGCCCGGGCGCCGGCCGCCTGCCGGGCGGCGGCCGAAGTGAGGGCGCGGCGGCCGGTCACCGGCTGCCCGCCGGTTCGACCGGGCGGGCCAGATGCCTCGCCAGGATGGGTCCGATATCCGCGACGACATCGGCATTGGTCAGCTGCCCGTGCGCGGCGTCGACGGGGTATTCGATCAGTTCCCCGGTGACGTAGGGCCGCCAGAGCCCGGAATCGAGCATTTCGGTCATGCCCCGGGTCGCCGAGAAGTACAGCAGATCCCCGTCGAAGACCCCGGGCCGGTAGCGATGCGATATCTCGACCCCGCTCACATAGGCCCGATGCAGCCGGTCCAGCTGACCGGCCGTCAGCCCGGTCCCCAGGGTGGCGCCCGCCGCGGCCAGTTCGGCGGCGGCCTCGGCGGCGGTGAGTTCCGGCGCCGCGGCGGCGGTCGCCTCATCGGGTTCCTCGCCGAGCAGATGGTTGAGCAGGTCCCGCATCCGCGGCCGGGGCGGCGGCGGGGAATCGGGCGGGAACACCACGCTGTCCAGCATGGCCAGCAGTGCGACCTCCCGGCCGAGATCCCGTAACCGCACTCCGGCGGCGTGCGCGAGCTGTCCGCCCAGCGACCAGCCCAGCAGGTGGTACGGCCCCTCCGGCTGCACCCGCAGGATTTCGCGCACATAGTGTTCGGCGAGTTCGCCGGCGGTGCCGGGGTCCGGCCCGGCGGCGGTGAGCACGGGCGACTGCACACCGTAGACCGGACGGTCCGCGATATGGCGCGACAGACCGGCGTAACACCAGGCCAGCGGAACCGCGGAGTGGAAACAGAACAGCGGCGGCCGCGCGCCGCCGCGCCGCAGCGGCAGCAGTATCTGCAATCCCTCGGCGGATTCGGTGGCCGGGCCCCACGTGCCGTTCCCGTTGCCGGTGGCCGCCGTCGCGCTACCGAACTCGGCGGCGGCGCGGTCCGTGGCGATTCGTGCGGCGAGATCGGCCACAGTGGGCGCGGTGTACAACCACCGCACCGTGATCGGGAGCCCGGTGGTTTCGGCGAGATCGGCCGACAGGCCCACGCCCGATAGCGAATTCCCGCCCAATGCGAAGAAGTCATCGTCCAGGCCGACGGATTCGCGGCCCAGCGCCCGGCCGATCCGCTCGGCGACCAGCCGCTGCGTATCGGTCTCCGGCGGCCGGTGGTCCCGGACCAGCACGGGTTCGGGCAGGGCGCCGCGATCGAGTTTCCCGCTGGGGGTCAACGGGATCCGGTCGATCGGCACCAGCACCGCGGGCACCAGCGCCGGGGGCAGCACCGCCCGTAGTCGTCGAAGGGTCGCCGCGGTATCCACCGGATGATCCGCGGCCGCGACGATATAGCCGGCCAGCCGGGCCCCCGGGCCCGGACCGCCGCTCACCGTGACAACCGCCTGCGCGATCTCCGGTCCGGCGGTGAGGGCCGATTCGATCTCGGCGGGTTCGATCCGGCGGCCGTGCACCGACAGCTGCCGGTCGGCCCGGCCCAGGTATTCGTAGCCGGCCGGGTCCTGCCGCGCCAGATCGCCGGTGCGATATATCCGCCGCCCGCATCCCGCCGGATCGGCGACGAACCGCACGGCCGTCGCGGCGGGAGCGCCCAGATATCCGAGCGCGACACCCGGGCCGCCGATATACAGTTCCGCCCGCCCACCGGCGGGCGCCGGGCGCAGCCTCCGGTCCAGCAGTTTCGCCCGCACCCCGGGCAGCGCCGGCCCGATGAGCACCGGGTCGCCGGGCGGGAGCGGATCGCTCTGCATGGTCATCACGGTCGTCTCGGTGGGGCCGTAGCCGTTGTGCAGCCGGACCCGCGGCGCCCACCGCCGCACCAGTTCGGCCGGAGGCGTCTCCCCACCGGTCACCACGACCCGCAGTCCGGGCAGTTCCGCGGGGTCCAGAGTGGACAGAATCGCCGGGGTGCTGAGCAGATGGGTGATACCGGCGGTCCGGACGAGGTCGCCGAGTCCGGCGCCCATCGCGGTCCCGGACCGGGCGACCACCAGCCGCGCCCCGGCCGCGAACGCGGCCAGCAGTTCCAGCAGATGCGCGTCGAAGGCAGGGGAATGCGCGTGCAGCACCACGGAATCGGCGTCCAGCCGGTAACACTCTAGGAGGTGGTCGGTGAGCGCGCCCAGCCCCCGGTGACCCACCAGCACGCCCTTCGGTGTTCCCGTGGTGCCCGAGGTGTGGATGAGGTAGGCGGGGTGGTCCGGCAGCGGCCGGGCGAACCGGCCCGCGACGACCGCCGGGGCCGGACCGTCGAGGTCGAACCAGCGGATCGCGGTATCGCCGTTCTCTGCCGCACCTGCCTGCCCGGCGTCCTGGGCTGTGCCGGCTCTCGCCTGGAGCTTCCGCCGGATTCCCGAAACCGTCAGCCCGGTGCGCACCCGGGCGGCGGACAGCAGGGCCGCGATACGGTCCGGTGGGTCGTCGGGGTCGATCGGCATCAGGCAGGCGCCGCGGGTCGCGACCACCCACACCGCGAGCACCGATTCGACCGAGCGTGGCACGGCGACGGCCACCGGCTCACCGGGTCCCACACCGGCTTCCAGCAGGGCCTGCGCCCATCGTCGGGCCTGCCCGTCGAGTTCGCCGTAGGTGAGCGCGCGGGTCCCGTCCACTACCGCTATCGCATCGGGACGACCGGCCCCACTTCGCAGCAGGTCGGAAAGCGTCCGGGTGCCGGGACCGGCCGAATCGGCCGCCGCCCACCGGACCGGGGCCGCCGGTCTCCCGGCCCGGGCGCCCGCGCGACGATTC
>NZ_JBSFRU010000364.1:0-6100 GCF_053589395.1 Nocardia sp. NPDC003345 | reverse complement strand
CACACCAGCGCGTCGGCGGTGTGCGCGTTGGCCATGTACTCCACGGAATCGGCGATGATCTCGCGGCTGGGCAGCGAGTAAAGCATGCCGCCGTGTCCCATGGCGATACCGTCGTCGACGGCGATGGTGTGGAATTCGCGCGGTACGCCGCCCGCCTCCCGGACCGCCTCGGCCACGATCTCCCCGACATCCTTGAGATGGACGTGCCCGGGCACGAACTGGGTGTAGGAGTTGGCGATCGCGACGATCGGCTTACCGAAATCGGAGTCGGTCATACCGGTGGCCCGCCACAGGGCGCGGGCGCCGGCGGCATTGCGGCCGATGGTGGTCGTGCGGGAACGAAGCGGTGGCATGGATGTCCTCGGTCTGGTCGCGGGGGCTGAAAGTTGCGACGGCGCCGTACCACCCGGCGGCAGGTGACCGCGGTCCGGGCGATCGGCGATTCTCCAGGCTACTCCCGTTCGGAAGTCGACTCGGGGTCGGTATCGGCCGTGGTCCGGCCGGTGTCCGCGGCGGCGGAGTCGCCGTTCGCGGGGGTCGCGCCGGACTCGCTGCCGGGCGCGGTGTCGTCGGCCGCGGCGGATTCGGAGGTCGTCTCCGGGTCGGGGATCGCGAAGGGGTCGGGGATTCGCCCGCCCGACGCGTCGACCAGATCGCGCAGCCGGTCGTAGCTTACCGCCGGCAGCGGCACCTCGCTGTCGTCGTCGAGATGGACGCGCACGTAACCGCGCTTGGGAATGCCGACACCTTTGAGGCGCTCCCAGTCGATATGCCGGGAGGAGAACGCCGACCGCAGGTCCAGCCCGTCCGGCGACACCGTGGTCTGGGCACGCAGGATGTAGTAGAGGACCGCCAGCGGAATGAGCGCCAGCCAGAACAGTCCGGCGGGCCAGCCGACGATCGGGAAGAACACGCACATCGCCAGGATGAACACGCCCAGGAACGACAGCCGTGTCATGCGGATCACACGGGTCGGTCCCGGCGGCGCCGTATCGCCACCCGTTACCGCCGCGGTCGCGGGGTTGTGGGACGATTCAGGTGGTGGCACGGACTGATGCGGTGATGACACACCACCATCCTCGCATCACGGTGGACGGGCGTGAGCACCCGCTACCTTCTCACATAATGGGAAGTCAGCGGTCAGCTGTTTGACTCTGCACCGCACGCACACATACCGTCATGCGCGTGAATCGAAACGAGTTGCTCGTAATCGGCCGGCGCGTCCAGCGCTGAGCCCGACGATCCGGAGACGAATACGTCAGCTCGCACTGCGACGCGCCACCCTCGAACAGCCGCCGGCTGTCGGGGGCTTTTTTATGTCGGGACCAGTGAACGACAAGCAGTAAGGAACCAAGACGGTGAGCGCACCAACTACTCGGCCCGGGCCCTCGGCCCGCAGGCCCGCGCCTTCGAACCCGCCGGCCGCGGCCGGCGCACCGACCACCCAGGCGAACCGCCGCCAGCTCCCGCCCGAGCGGGTCACCGGCGCGCAGTCCGTCGTACGCTCCCTCGAGGAGCTCGGCGTCGACACCGTATTCGGCATTCCCGGCGGCGCCGTCCTTCCTGTTTACGATCCGCTTTTCGACTCCACCAAGGTCCGCCACGTCCTCGTCCGTCACGAGCAGGGTGCCGGCCACGCGGCCACCGGATACGCCCAGGCCACCGGCAAGGTGGGCGTCTGTATGGCCACCTCCGGCCCCGGCGCCACCAACCTGGTGACCCCCATCGCGGACGCCCAGATGGATTCGGTGCCGATGGTCGCGATCACCGGTCAGGTGGGTCGCGCCCTGATCGGCACCGATGCCTTCCAGGAAGCCGATATCTCCGGCATCACCATGCCGATCACCAAACACAACTTCCTGATCAAGGACGGCCTGGATATCCCGCGGATGCTCGCCGAGGCCTTCTATCTGGCCTCCAGCGGACGTCCCGGGGTGGTGCTGGTGGATATCCCGAAGGACGTGCTGCAGGAGCAGACCACCTTCAGCTGGCCGCCGGAGATGCGGCTGCCCGGCTACCGCCCGGTCACCAAACCGCACGGTAAGCAGGTCCGCGAGGCGGCCCGGCTGATCGCCGAAGCCAAGCAGCCCGTGCTCTACGTGGGCGGCGGGGTGATCAAGTCGGAGGCGTCGGCGGAACTGCTGGAGCTGGCCGAACTCACCGGTATCCCGGTGGTCACCACCTTGATGGCGCGCGGCGCGTTCCCCGACAGCCACGAACTCAATATGGGTATGCCGGGTATGCACGGCACCGTGGCCGCGGTGGCCGCGCTGCAGAAATCCGATCTGCTGGTCACCCTCGGTGCCCGCTTCGACGACCGGGTCACCGGCCGGCTGGACTCCTTCGCGCCGGGCGCGAAGGTCATCCACGCCGATATCGACCCCGCCGAGATCGGGAAGAACCGGCATGCCGATGTGCCGATCGTCGGCGACTGCCGCGAGGTGCTCACCGAGCTCATCGAGACCCTGCGCGCCGATCCGGCCGGTTTCGAACTCGACCTGACCGCCTGGCGTGCCTACCTCGACGGTATCCGCGAGTCCTACCCGCTGGGCTGGACCGCCCCCTCCGACGGCGCGCTCTCGCCGGAGTACGTCATCGAGACCCTGGGCCGCCTGGCCGGGCCCGATGCCATCTACTGCGCGGGCGTCGGCCAGCACCAGATGTGGGCCGCCCAGTTCATCAAATACGAGAAGCCGCGGACCTGGCTGAACTCCGGCGGCGCCGGGACCATGGGTTACGCGGTGCCCGCCGCCATGGGTGCCAAGATGGGCGCCCCCGACCGCGAGGTGTGGGCGGTCGACGGTGACGGCTGCTTCCAGATGACCAATCAGGAGCTCGCCACCTGCGCGGTGGAGGGCGTGCCGATCAAGGTCGCGCTGATCAACAACGGCAACCTGGGCATGGTCCGCCAGTGGCAGACCCTGTTCTACGACCAGCGCTACTCCAATACCGACCTCAAGACCCACGGCCTGCGCATCCCGGATTTCGTGAAGCTCGCCGAGGCGCTGGGCTGCCACGGGATCCGGGTGGAGAAGGAAGAGGACGTCGAGGCCGCGATCCGCGAGGCCCAGTCGATCGACGACCGGCCCGTGGTGATCGATTTCATCGTCGGCAAGGACGCCCAGGTGTGGCCGATGGTCGCCGCCGGCACCAGTAACGACGAGATCATGGCGGCCCGCGGGATCCGCCCGCTGTTCGACGAGGACGAGGCGGCCGCCGAACCGGCCGTCATCCACGAGGCCATGAACCGCGAGCAGGCCGAGACCGAGGGGAACCCGTCATGAGCACCACCCACACCCTCAGCGTCCTGGTCGAGGACAAACCCGGTGTGCTCGCCCGGGTGGCCAGCCTCTTCTCCCGGCGCGGATTCAATATTGAATCCCTGGCCGTCGGCGCCACCGAGGTCAAGGAGATCTCCCGGATGACCATCGTGGTCACCGTGGATGATCTGCCGCTGGAACAGGTCACCAAACAGCTCAACAAGCTGGTGAATGTGATCAAGATCGTCGAGCAGGACCCGGACACCTCCGTGGCCCGCGAGCTGATCCTGGTGAAGGTCCGGGCCGACGCCAGTGTGCGCACCCAGGTCATCGAATCGGTGAACCTGTTCCGTGCCAAGGTCATCGATGTCTCGCCCGACGCCCTCACCGTCGAGGCGACCGGTACCCGCTCCAAGCTCGACGCGCTGCTGCGCATGCTCGAGCCGTACGGGATCCGGGAGATCGTGCAGTCCGGGGTGGTGGCCGTCGGCCGTGGACCCAAGTCCATCACCGCCACCCGCTAACCCGTGGCCGGGCGCACCCCGCGCCCGGCTGCCTCATATGCCTCGTTTACCGTTTCCCGCGTTTCGCGGGTTCGAATAAGTCAGAAGGGATACCACCAAGTGGCAGTCGAGATGTTCTACGACGACGATGCCGACCTGTCGATCATCCAGGGCCGCAAGGTCGCGGTGATCGGCTACGGCAGCCAGGGTCACGCGCATTCGCTGAGCCTGCGCGATTCGGGCGTCGAGGTGCGCATCGGCCTCAAGGAAGGCTCCAAGTCGCGGGCCAAGGCCGAAGAAGCCGGGCTGACCGTCGGCACCCCCGCCGAGGTCTCGGAATGGGCCGACGTCATCATGCTGCTGGCCCCCGACACCGCGCAGGCGTCGATCTTCACCAATGACATCGAGCCCAACCTGAAGGACGGCGACGCGCTGTTCTTCGGCCACGGCCTCAACATCCACTTCGGCCTGATCAAGCCGGCCGCCGAGATCACCATCGGCATGGTCGCCCCCAAGGGCCCGGGCCACCTGGTGCGGCGTCAGTTCGTCGACGGCAAGGGCGTGCCCGCCCTGATCGCCATCGAGCAGGACCCCAAGGGCGAGGGTCAGGCCCTGGCGCTGTCCTATGCCAAGGGCATCGGCGGCACCCGCGCCGGCGTCATCAAGACCACTTTCAAGGAAGAGACCGAAACCGACCTCTTCGGTGAGCAGGCCGTGCTCTGCGGCGGCACCGAGGAACTGGTCAAAACCGGTTTCGAGGTCATGGTCGAGGCCGGCTACGCCCCCGAGATGGCCTACTTCGAGGTGCTGCACGAGCTCAAGCTCATCGTCGACCTCATGTACGAGGGCGGGATCGCCCGCATGAACTACTCGGTCTCCGATACCGCCGAATTCGGTGGCTACCTGTCGGGCCCGCGGGTCATCGACGCCGACACCAAGAAGCGCATGCAGGACATCCTCAAGGACATCCAGGACGGCACCTTCGTCAAGCGCCTGGTCGCCAATGTCGAGGGCGGCAACAAGGAGCTCGAGGGCCTGCGCAAGCAGAACGCCGAGCACCCGATCGAGGTCACCGGCAAGAAGCTGCGCGACCTGATGAGCTGGGTGGACCGGCCGATCACCGAAACCGCCTGAGTGGTTCGCTGATCCAGCGTCGAAAAGGGCCCTTCCGCAGGTCGCGGAGGGGCCCTTTCCTGATGTTTGGGTCCGCCCCCTCGGCCGAGTAGGTAAGATGCTTGTATGGCCAAACGTAAGATAACGGTGACCATCGATGAAGAGGTCCTGGAGAAAGCGCGTGAGCTGGGCGACGCGCACTTGTCCGCCGTTGTCAACGCTGCGCTCACCGAGCATGTGGATCGGATGGCGCGGCGGGGTGCCCTCCAGGAGCTGCTCGATGGCTGGGAGCGGTCCGCCGGCCCGGTCGACGACGCCGACGCGCGCGACGCGGCTGCGGCCTTCGACGAACTCGAAGGTATCGGCTTCGGGCGTGAGATCGCCTGATGCTGCCGGTCATACTCGATTCCGCCGGCCTCTCGGCCGCGTGCGAGCCGAAGCCGCCCAAGCGGGTGCAAGCGCTTCTCGCGGAGGCGTACCGCCGCGGAAGTGAAGTTCTGACACCGGCGGTTGTCTGCGCCGAGGTCTGCCGCGGCGTCTCCCGCACCCGGCAGGTGGAAAGGTTGGTTGCCCGCATGCCGCGCGACGGTGCGGCACACCGGCCGGTGCGGATAGTGGACACCGATTTCGAACTAGCTCGTCAGGTGGGTGCGATTCTCAACAGCGCGAAGGTGGGCAGTCGATACTTGGCCGACGCGCATGTGGTCGCCGTATGCGCTCAGTTCGGCGGTGGTCTGGTGATCACCTCGGATCCCGACGACATCATGCATCTCGCCGACGCGGTACCGGCTGCGCGGATCATCACCCGCAGCCCGGAATGAGCTGGTCGGTGGGGCGGGGAACCCGGCGATATGCGGCCGCCTGATCGTGGTCGGCCCGGGGACGAACAGGAGCATTGATGTCGGCGATCACCGACGGCGCCCAGCCCGGCGACTCGTGGCCGCGGCGAGTCGGAGCGTTGTTACGGCTGATCGCGCCGCACCGGAAGGCTCTGCTGGGAGCGACAGTGCTCCTGCTGCTGGGTACCGGACTCTCGTTGGTGCAGCCGGTGCTGGCCGGCCAGGTCATCCGGGACGCGACCGCCGGTAAGACCCTGGCCTGGTCCCTGGCCGCGCTGGTCGGTGCCTATCTCTTGCACGCCGTCACCGATACCTGCGGACTGTACGTGCTCGAGCGGTCCGGCGAATCCGTGCTGCTCGCTGTGCGGAACCGACTGTCCCGGCA
>NZ_JBSFRU010000363.1:0-6126 GCF_053589395.1 Nocardia sp. NPDC003345 | reverse complement strand
CTCCGGGTACCGGTTCATCAATGCCGGCATCAACGGCAATACCAGCGCGGACCTGCTCGAGCGGCTGGACAGCGACGTCCTCGGCTGCCATCCCGACGCGGTGACCGTCTTGGTCGGCACCAACGATGTCCGCGGTGACGTACCCCTGGACGACTACCGCGCCAACCTCGACGCCATCGCCGGCCGCCTCACCGCCGCGGGCGGTATCCGGGTCGCGCTGATATCGCTGCCACCGCTCGGCGAGAACCTCGACACACCGATCAATCACGAACTGGCCGGCTACAACCGGATCATCGCCGAGACCGCCGCACGGCACGGACTGGACTATCTGCCGCTGCACGAGCGGATCGCCGATCTGGTCCGTACCGACGGGAACCCGGAGGCGGTCTACGATTTCGGCTTCGCGCTCGCCTTCAGGGCGGCAGCTCGCCACTACCTGTTCCGGCAGAGCTGGGACCAGGTGGCACACAGCCACGAGATGAGCTTCTTCGTGGACCATATCCACCTCAGCGACCGCTCCGGCGCGGTCGTCACCGGACTCACGGCGGACTGGCTGGCCGGCATCGACCACCGATAGGACCCGGAGATCAGGGATTTCACCGATCCACGGCGAGCACGGATCCGGGATAGGTTGGACCTGTGAGCGTATGGGGAGAAATCGTTGTCGGCCTGGTGATCCTGGTCGGGCTGGTCGGCATCGTGGTGCCGATCCTGCCGGGGGTGATCCTGATCTTCGCGGCGATCGCCGTCTGGGCCTTCCTCACCGGTGGCGCCACCGCCTGGGTGGTACTGGGCATCGCCACCGTCCTGCTGCTCGTGTCCGGCATCGTGAAATACACCTGGCCGGGACAGAAACTCAAGGACGCGGGTGTCCCGAACCGCACTCTGCTGCTGGGCGGGCTCGCGGGTATAGCCGGATTCTTCCTGATCCCGGTGGTCGGGCTGTTCGTGGGATTCGTGGTGGGTGTGTATCTCTCGGAGCTGCTGCGGCTGCCCGACAACCGGCAGGCCTGGACGTCGAGCAAGCACGCGCTCAAAGGCGTCGGGTTGTCGATCCTGGTGGAATTGTTCGGCGCCTTGCTGGCCACCGGCGTATGGGTCGGCGGCGCGATCTCGGCCTGAGCGAGTCAGGGCCGGAGGCGGCAGCGCAGCGTCACCACGCAGGCCCCTCGCTCAGGCCCGGTCGATACCGCCTGAAGCGGCGGCGGTCAGCGCCGCCCGGGTGGGCGGCCGATGATCGGCAGTGGGCGTGTGGTGCCGTCGGTGGGCGGTGCGCCGTCGTTCTCCGGCAGCGGCGGAACCAGAAGCGGCAGTGTGGGAGTCGGGTCCTCGATATTCCGCTCGACGGCGGGCAGCCCGTAGAACGCACGGGCATTGTCCTCGAGCACCGCGTGCATATCGGTGCCGACCACATCGCAGATCAGGTCCACATCCGATTCGCGGAACGGCCGGCCCGCACGGGTGCCGGGCAGATCGCTGCCGAACATCAGGGCCTCGGGATTGACCGCGTGGATACGGCGCAGGGCGGTCGCGATATCCAGATCCACTCGCCCGAACCCGGTCGCCTTCACCCGCGCGCCCCGGTCGACCAGATTCAGCAGATACGACAGACCCTCCTCGGACATACCGAGATGGTCCACGGAAACCTTCGGCAGTTTCAGGATCACCGGCTGCAGGGACGCCAGCATCTGACCGTCCACATAGATCTCCACATGCCAGCCCGCCAGCTCATGGGCGCGCAACGCCTGCCGGGTCATACTCGTGATGTCGGCGGCGGCGCGTTTGAGGTTGAACCGCACCGCCCGCACCCCGGCCGCGTGCAGGTCGAGGATCTCGGCATCGGTGGCGTCCAGATCCAGCCTGGTCACCCCGACCCAGCCGGACCCCAATTCCGTCAGCGCCGCACGCAGATAACTCTGGTCGTTGCTCTGGAACGAGGCGCTGACCACCGCGCCACCGGACGGCCGGAACCGTGCCATCCGGCGACGGTAGTCGGCGACGGTGTAGGGCTCGGGCAGGTAGCCCTCGTTCTCGATCAGCGGAAAACGCGGATCGATGATGTGCACATGGGCATCGAACACTGATACAGCATGCCTGATAGATCGGGGCGCCCGCTCCTCTCGGCGCTGAACCGGTGGGAGGAGCGGGCCTCGATTCATACCTTGTGCGGTTCGCTCGCGCGCAGCATGTCCTCGCGCTCGACGACCTTGACCCGCTCCCGGCCCTCGGGCTCACCGAGCGACCGCTCGTGGGCATCGAGCCGGTACCAGCCCGCCCATGTGGTGAACGGAATACCCCGGCCCTCCAGGAATTCCAGCACCGCTTCGGGCTCCGGGTTCTCGGCCGGGGTGAAGTTCACGCTGTCGTCGACGAGGCAGGCCACCGTCTCGTTGGCGTCGCCCTTGGTGTGGCCGATCAGGCCGACCGGGCCGCGTTTGATCCAGCCGGTCACGTAGGTGCCGGACATGTACCGGGCCGCGCCGTCGGCGTTCTCGTCGACCAGTACCCGGCCGGCCTCGTTCGGGATGACCCCGGCCTGATCGTCGAACGGCAGTTCCGAGATGTTTTGCGACAGATAGCCCACCGCCCGGTACACCGACTGCACATCCCAGTCCTTGAAGGTGCCGGTGCCCTTCACATTGCCGGTGCCGTCGAGCTGGGTGCGCTCGGTGCGCAGGCCCACGACCTTGCCGTCCTCACCCAAGATCTCCGACGGGGATTCGAAGAAGTGCAGGAACAGCTTGTGCGGGCGGTCGCCCTGATCGCGAATGGCCCACTGTTCGAGGGTGTTGGCGACCATATCGACCTGCTTGGAATGGCGCCGCGCGGCTTCCGAGCCCTCGTCGTAGTCGATGTCCTCCGGATCGACGATCACCTCGATCGTCGGGGAATGATCCAGCTCGCGCAGCTCCAGCGGCGTGAACTTCGCCTGTGCCGGACCACGCCGCCCGAACACGTGCACCTCGACGGCCTTGTTGTTCTTCAGGCCCTCGTAGACGTTCGGCGGGATCTCGGTCGGCAGCAGTTCGTCGCCGGTCTTGGCCAGCACGCGCGCCACATCCAGCGCGACATTGCCCACGCCCAGCACCGCGACCTTCTCGGCGTCCAGCGGCCAGGTCCGCGGCACATCCGGATGGCCGTCGTACCAGGACACGAAATCGGCGGCACCGTAGGAACCGTCCAGATCGATACCCGGGATCGGCAGCGCCCGGTCGGCGTTGGCGCCGGTGGAGAAGATCACCGCGTCGTAGAAGCGCTTCAGATCCGAGAGGGTGATATCGGTGCCGTAGTCGATATTGCCCAGCAGGCGGACCTGCTCTTTGTCCAGCACCTTGTGCAGCGCGGTCACGATCCCCTTGATACGGGGATGGTCCGGCGCCACGCCGTAGCGGATCAGCCCGAACGGCGCGGGCATGCGCTCGAACAGGTCGATCGACACATCGGCATCGGATTTCATCAGTGCGTCGGCGGCATAGATCCCGGCCGGACCGGCACCCACGATCGCGATCCGAAGCGGGCGGTTCGCTTCCTTCTGCTCGGTCATCAGTTACGCGCACCCTTATCGGTCGAAAGATTCACTGGCGTTGTTGTTAGCTTAGGCTAAGTTGACGCGTGGCCTGTTTGCACCTCGTCCCGCCTTCCGCGGGCGGCTCGTTCGCCGTAGGTCTTCCCACGTCTCCGCGGTGACTGCTGTGCGGCAGCACCCGGTCTCCCGCGATTCTATCGGGGTGCGGGCACACGCCGATGCGGGGACCAGGGATGATCGTCTGTATGAGCGATCCCGGACCCACCGAGGAGCAGCCGGCCGCCGAATCGGGCGGCGACGAGGCACCGCGCACGATCACCCCGTTCGTCGTGGCCGCGGCACTCGCGGCCCTGGTGCTGGCCGGCGTACTGATCGCCGGGCTGGTGGCGCCCGCTGAGAAAAATGTCACAGAATCCGACCGGATCGCCGGAGCGGTCCGGGAGTTCGCCGATGCGAGCAGCCGGTTCGGCCCCGAACCGCCCCGGGAGGCGGTGTGCCCCGGTTTCGTCCCCGCCCGCTCACCACTGGCCGGTCGGCTGAAACCCGGCGAGACCGGAAAGGACGTCGAGATCGAGCGGTTCGGCGCCGTCCAGGTCAACGGCGAGAACGCGACCATCGAGGTGACCAGCCGCGTCGAAGGCGAGGAGAACACCTCGACCTGGTGGCTGTTCAAGGCCGACGGCGACTGGCTGGTCTGCAACCAGCCGGTCGAGTAGCGCGACTCCGGGCGTCAACCGGGGTTTGACACAGCGGGACGCGGCGGGCAATCTCTTCCGTTAGGTCATGAGTGCCAGCGCCAAGCCCCGGCTCGCTGGTCGGCAACCCTCCTCCGCGGTGGGGTGCTCCGGGTGACGACCTGGCGTGCATCGAACAGATGCGGCAAGTGCGGATTCGCAGGAGGTACCACGTATGAGTTACGCAGGGGATATCGACCCGAAGCAGGCATGGGAACTGCTGACCGGGCATCCCGGCGCCGTCCTGGTGGACGTGCGCACCGAAGCCGAATGGAAGTTCGTCGGAGTTCCCGACACCAGCGGTATCGCGACCCCCACCGTGCTGGTCGAATGGGTCGACTCCACCGGCACCCGCAACGCCGGATTCCTGGACCAGTTGCGCCACGTCCTGGGCGACCGCCCGGCCGACGCGCCGGTGGTGTTCCTGTGCCGGTCCGGCCAGCGGTCGGCGCACGCCGCCGACGCGGCGACAGCCGCGGGCATCGCACCCTCCTACAACGTCACCGAAGGCTTCGAAGGCCCCCTCGACGAACTCGGCCACCGTGGCGGTTCGGGCTGGCGGGCCGACGGCCTGCCCTGGCGGCAGTCGTGATCGGCGGCGGCGCCTTCGAACGCGCCCTGCCCGAAGGCGTCGGTCCGGCGACACTGGGCGTCCGCGGCGGGCTCAACCGCTCCGGTTTCGAAGAGACCTCCGAGGCCCTCTACCTCAACTCCGGGTTCGTCTACGCCAGCGCCGAAGACGCCGAGGCCGCCTTCACCGGCGACCGCCCGCATTTCGTGTACTCCCGCTACGGCAACCCCACCGTGGAGATGTTCCAGGAACGGATGCGGTTGCTCGACGGCGCCGAAGCCTGTTTCGCCACCGCCAGCGGCATGGCCGCGGTCTTCGTCGCCCTCGGCGCCCTGCTGAAGGCCGGCGACCGGCTGGTGGCCGCCCGCAGCCTGTTCGGATCGTGTTTCGTGGTCTGCAACGAGATCCTGCCGCGCTGGGGTGTCGAAACCGTCTTCGTCGACGGTGAAGACCTCGGCCAATGGGAAGCGGCACTGTCCGTACCCACCACAGCGGTATTCTTCGAAACCCCCGCCAACCCGATGCAGACCCTGGTCGACGTCCGCAAGGTAAGCGAACTCGCGCACGCCGCCGGCGCCCAGGTGGTCCTCGACAACGTCTTCGCCACCCCGCTCCTGCAGCGCGGTTTCGACCTCGGCGCCGATGTACTCGTCTACTCGGGCACCAAACATATCGACGGCCAGGGCCGCGTCCTGGGCGGCGCCATCCTCGGCACCGCCGAATACATCGACGGCCCCGTCAAAACCCTGATGCGCCACACCGGCCCCGCACTGAGCCCGTTCAACGCCTGGACCCTGCTCAAAGGCCTCGAAACCATGCCGCTGCGGGTCCGGCAATCCACCGACTCGGCCCTGCGCATCGCCCGCTACCTCGACGAACACCCCGCGGTGGAATGGGTTCGCTACCCCTTCCTCGAAACCCACCCGCAATACGACCTCGCCACCTCCCAGATGACCGGCGGCGGCACCGTGGTCACCTTCGAACTGAAGGCACCCGCGGACCAGGCCAAGAAACGCGCCTTCGAGGTCCTCAACAGCCTCCGCATCGTCGACATCTCCAACAACCTCGGCGACGCGAAATCCCTCATCACCCACCCCGCCACCACCACCCACCGGGCGATGGGACCCGAAGGCCGTGCGGGAATCGGGCTGTCGGACGGGGTGGTCCGGCTCTCGGTGGGGTTGGAGGACATCGAAGACCTGCTGGGCGACCTGGACCAGGCTTTGTGAGTGAGAGTCGACCTCTTCGCGAAGGTGAGTTCGGATGTACCCCTCCGCGAAGGGTCGCGCTGTAAT
>NZ_JBSFRU010000362.1:0-6127 GCF_053589395.1 Nocardia sp. NPDC003345 | reverse complement strand
ACCCGGACCTTCCCGCCGGAGGGTCGCGGTGCCGCGATGGGGCTGTGGGGCGCGGTGGCCGGACTGGCGACCCTGGTCGGGCCGATCCTGGGCGGCGTCCTGGTCGACGGCCTGGGCTGGGAATGGATCTTCATCGTCAACGTGCCGGTCGGTGTCGTGGCGTTCGGTCTGGCGGTGTGGCTGGTGCCCGCGCTGCCGACGCATGAGCACAAATTCGACTGGCTGGGTGTCGTCCTGAGCGCGGTGGGCATGTTCCTGCTGGTCTTCGGTATCCAGGAGGGCAACAGCGAGGACTGGTCGGCGAAGATCTGGCTGATGATCGCGGCGGGGCTCGCGGTGCTGGTGGTGTTCGTGCTGACCCAGGCCCGGGGGACCGGCGAGCCGCTGGTGCCGCTCGGATTGTTCCGGGACCGCAACTTCTCGCTGTCCAATCTGGCCATCGCCAGTATGGGCGCCGCGGTGACCGCGGTGATGGTGCCGCTGTACTTCTATCTGCAGGCGGTGCACGGCATGACGCCGACCCGTTCCGCGCTGGTGCTGGCGCCGATGGCCATCATCACCGGGTTCGCGGCACCCGTGGTGGGCAAGATGTACGGGCGATTCCATCCGCGGCTCTTCCCGACCATCGGGTTCTTCCTGTTCGCGGTGTCGGTGGCCTGGTTCGCGCTGGTGATGCGGGATCCGCACGCGAACATCACCTGGCTGGTGGTCGCGGGCGCGGTCGCCGGTCTGTCCAACTCCTTCATCTGGGCGCCGCTGGCGACCACGGCCACCCACAACCTGCCGATCCACCAGGCCGGTGCGGGTGCGGGGATCTACAACACCACCCGGCAGGTGGGATCGGTGCTGGGTAGTGCCGCGATCAGCGCGCTGGTGGCCGCGCGGATGGGCGCCCAGGGTATGGGTGGCGGTGCGCCCTCGGGCGAGGGGATGGGGACGGGGCAGGTGCCCGAGCCCGTCCGGCAGGCGTTCAGTACCGCGTTGAGCCAGTCCACATATCTCCCGGCGGCGCTGCTGCTGATCGGCGTGGTCGCCTCGGCGCTGTTCATCCGCTTCGCGCCCGGTGACGCACCGGTAGGGCCCGCCGAGCCGGAGAAGGCGGAAACGGTGTCCGGATAAGGCCCGGCGGCCCGCCGTCAGGTGGTGGGCCCGCGCGGATTTCGACGAGAACAGCCCCGGCAGGTACATCTGCCGGGGCTGTGTCGTCGACGGGACGGGTCAGTTGTAGATCTTGTCCACCTCGCCGGCGTACTGCTTCATCACGACGGCGCGCTTCAGCGACATCTTCGGGGTGAGCTCGCCGGTCTCCTGGGTCCAGTCCACGGTCAGGATATTGATCTTCTTGATCTGCTCGGCCTTGGAGACCTTCCTGTTGGTCTCGGCGACCGCGGCCTCCACCTCGGCGACCAGCGTCGAGTTCGTCACCAGATCGGCGATCGCGGTATCGGCGGACACCCCGTTGCGTTCCTTCCAGCCCGGCAGCGCCTCCGGGTCCAGCGTGATCAGCGCACCGATGAACGGTTTACCGTCACCGACCACCATGACCTGGCTGATCAGCGGATGGGCGCGCAGCGAATCCTCGAGGACCGCCGGGGAGACGTTCTTACCGCCCGCGGTGACCAGGATTTCCTTCTTGCGGCCGGTGATGGTGATGAAACCGTCGGCGTCGATGGTGCCGAGGTCGCCGGTCTTGAACCAGCCGTCCTCGAACGCGTCCGCGGTGGCCTCGTCGTTGCCCCAGTAGCCGGAGAACACCACCGACCCGCGCACCAGCAGTTCACCGTCCTCGGCGATCTTGGCGGCATGACCCTCGATCGGGCGGCCGACCGAGCCGACACGGATATGGTCCGGGGTGTTGACCGAGAAGGCGGCGGTGGTCTCGGTGAGACCGTAGCCCTCGAAGATGGTGACGCCGATACCGCGGAAGAAATGCCCGAGGCGGGCGCCCAGCGGGCCGCCGCCGGAGACCGCGGCCTCGCAGTTGCCGCCCAGCGCGGCCCGCAGCTTGCCGTAGACCAGTTTGTCGAACAGCGCGTGCTTGGCCTGCAGCACCAGGCCCGGCTTGCCCTTCTCCAGCGCCTCGCTGTACTGGATGGCGGTGGCCGCGGCGGCGTCGAAGATCTTGCCCTTGCCCTCGTCGTGGGCCTTCTGCTTGGCGCCGTTGAACACCTTCTCGAACACCCGCGGAACCGAAAGCACGAAATCGGGCCGGTGCTCGCCGAACTGCTGGACCAGCGTGCTCCAGTCCGAGGTGTGCGCGACCGTCGACTTGGCGTCGAACGCCGCCAGCGCCACGGCGCGGGCGAAGACATGCGCCAGCGGCAGGAACATCAGCGTTTTCTTACCGGGGGCGAGGAAGGACGCCATCGCGATCCGGTCGGAGCGGGATTCGGCGTAGAGGTTGGCGTGACTGAGCATGACGCCCTTGGGCCGGCCCGTGGTGCCCGAGGTGTAGATGAGGGTCGCCGGTGAAGAGGCGGTGACCTGCGCGCGGCGGTCGTGCACAGCCTGGTCGTCGAGGTCGGCGCCGCGTTCGACGAGGGTGTCGATCGCACCGGATTCGATCTGCAGGGTCTCGCGCAGTTCTGGCAGATCGGCCGGATCGATCTCGGAGATCACCGCGCGGTGCTTGTCGTTCTCCACGACCAGCAGCTTGGTGGCCGAATCCTGCAGGATCCATTTGGCCTGCTCGGCGGCGGAGCTGTCGTAGATCGCCACGGTGCAGCCGCCGGCGGCCCAGATGGCGAAGTCGAGCAGCGCCCACTCGTAGCGGGTGGCGGCCATGATGGCGACCCGGTCGCCCAGCTCGACTCCGGACGCGATGAGGCCCTTGGCCACATCGGTGACCGACTTCGCGAACTCCGCGGCGCGGACATCGCGCCAGCCGCCGTGGCCGTCGGGAACGTTGAACACGACGGCGGCGGGGCTTTCCTTCGCGTGCCGGAACACGTTGTCGGAATTGTTCGCGTCCTCGGGGATTGTGTAGGAAGCCGGGGCTTCGAACTCGCGCATCATTGCCTTTCCCTGTTTGCTAACTCGTCGGTAATTTACGCCACCATCGCGCGCGGATGGTGGCGGCCACGGGGAAAGCCCTGGTTCAGCCCCCGTGACGGAGGGATTACGAGTTCCGATCCGATCTTCATCCTAGGTCGCGCAGCGGTAGCTCATCGATGGCTTGCCGCAGGAAAACGGCCATTTCGGTCAGTGCGACGGCCGCCGGGCCGACCAGCGCGGCCTGCAGTTGTGCGACATGCCAGAGCCCGCGGGTCTCGGTGAACTCGACGGTAACCCCGGCCGCGCGCAGGGCCGCGGTGAGATCCACGCACTGCGGATGCAGCAGTTCGTCCACATCGGCTTGCACGTAGACCGGTGGTAGCCCCTCGAGCACGCCGTGCAGCGGTGCGTAGCCGGGGTCGTCCGGATCGCCGTCGCCCAGGTACGCGAGCGCGCAGGCGCGCGACCAGGGCCCGTTCACCACCAGATCCCGGATCCGCTCCGGGGCCTGGTTCGGATCCGCCCAGGGCGCGATCAGGCCGAGTGCGGCCGGGGTGTGCCCGTGCCGCGCGATCAGCCGCTGGGCCAGCGCCAGTGCGAGACCGCCGCCGGCCGAATCACCGGCGATCGCGATGCGGTCGGGGCGGTAACCGTGATCGGCCACCAATTCGAGGTACGCGGCCTCGGCGTCGTCGAGGGCGGCCGGATACGGGTGCTCGGGTGCCAGCCGGTAGTTGATCGCGTACACCGGCAGACCGGTGGCCGCCGCGAGCCGGCCGTTGAGGGACCGGTGGGTGGACAGCGAACCCACGGTGTACCCGCCGCCGTGCAGATACAGCACGGCGGCGGGTTCGCCCGCCGCGGTATGCCGGGGAGCGAGCCGCTCCGCGGGCCGCCCGCCCAGAATGATGCGGTCCACACCGACGCCCGGCGGTACCGGCTGCAACGCCGAACCGATATCGATCAGCGCACGCTGGGCCTGCCAGGGCAGGCGGGCATGCAGGGAAACCCGGTACATCGGGCCCAGGATCGCCCGGACCAGCGGCAACGGCAGCGCGATATCTCGCATTGGTGAGTTCTCCCGGGGCGGATCAGGGTAGGAAACGACGTTCGACGGCCACCGAGAGGCGCTGGTAGCCCGACGCCGCGGTGCGGACGAACAGGTCCAGCAGTTTCGCCTCCCAGCCGATCAGTACCCGGCCGCGGCCCTTGCGCACACCGTCGACGATGGTCTGCGCGGCCATCTCGGGGCTGTGGATGGCCAGGTACTTGTCGAACATCGAGCTGGCCTCGGCACCGTCGATATCGTCGCTGTAGGTGGCGTTGCGGGCGACCGCGGTCTTGATACCGCCGGGATGCACACAGGTCACCTGGACCGGTGCCCGGTCGACCAGCATTTCCTGGCGCAGCGCCTCGGTGAAACCGCGGACCGCGAATTTGGCCGAGTTGTACGCGGCCTGGCCCGGCACCGCGATCAGGCCGAACAGACTGGAGATATTGACGACGTGACCGTCGCCGGATTCCAGGATGTAGGGCAGGAACGCCTTGGTCCCGTTCACCACACCCCAGAAATCGACATCCATGATGCGTTCGATGTCTTTGAAATCGGTTTTGACGATATCGCCGTGATGCGCGATACCGGCGTTGTTGTAGATCTGGTGCACCACGCCGAAATGCTGTTTCACCGCGTCGGCGTACAGGAGCACCGCTTCGCGCTCGGCGACGTTGAGACGATCGGATTTCACCTCCGCGCCCAGCTGTTCACACCGGCGCACGGTTTCGGCCAGACCCTCGGTGTCGATATCGGACAGGGCCAGTTTCGCGCCCCGGCGCGCCAGGTTCACGGCCAGCGCGCGGCCGATACCGGAGCCGGCTCCGGTGATGACACAAACCTTGTCGCGGAAATAGGCGTCACTACTCACGGTGCGGTCACTACTTTCAGATCGGTACGTTCGGGGGCGTCGGCCGCCGTGGTCGTATCGTAGGCGCCGACATCGAATTTCCTTGTGATGCGCCGGAACTCGAAGGTGAAGTCCGGCCACAGGGTGGTGTTGTTACCGTGTTTGTCCAGATACCAGCTGGCGCAGCCGCCGGTGCTCCACACGCTCTTCACGAGTTTGCGCTGCAGATCGCTGTTGTAGGTGTCCTGCTCTTCGCGCCGCACCTCCACGGTACGCAGACCCAGGCGATCGACAGTGGCCAGCGCGTCGGCGATGTAGTTGATCTGCGATTCGATCATGTACACCATCGAGGTGTGGCCGAGCCCGACGTTCGGGCCGAGCAGGAAGAACATATTCGGGTAATTGGCGATCGCCGAGCCCTTGTAACCCTGCTGGCCGATCTCGTCGAACACCTCGGTCAGGCTGCGGCCGTCGCGCCCGAAGATCGTCTGATAGGTGGGGGAGTCGGTGACGTGGAATCCGGTGGCGACCACGATCGCGTCGACCTCGCGTTCGGTGCCGTCTTTGGTGACGATCGAATTCGCGCGGATCTCGGCGATTCCGTCGGTGACCACGTCGACATTGTCGCGGTCCAGGGCCGGGTAGTACTCGTTGGAGATCAGCATGCGTTTGCAGCCGATCCGGAAATTCGGGGTGACCTTCTTACGCAGTTCGGGGTCGCGGATCTCGAGCTGCAATTTCGCCTTGGCCAGCGCCTCGAAGCCGCGCATCAGCGCCGGGAATTTGGCCAGCCCGACGACCTGGGTCTCGCGAGCGGCGTAGATGGCGGCGCGGGACAGCCGCTGGACGCCGGGGATGTGCTTGAAGGCGAGCCGCTCCGGCAGGGTGTAGGGCCGGTCCAGGCGAGGTAGCAGCCACGGCGCGGTGCGCTGGTAGACGTCGAGATGGGCGACCTTCCCGGCGATGGCCGGCACGATCTGGATGGCCGAGGCGCCGGTGCCGATGACCGCGACGCGTTTGCCGGTGAGGTCGGAGTCGTGGTTCCAGCGGGCGGAGTGGAAGATCTCGCCCTCGTAGCTGTTGATGCCCTTGATATCGGGCAGGTTGGGCTCGCACAGCGCGCCCACCGCGGAGACCAGGGTATCGGCGGTGAAGTCGCCCTGGCTGGTGGTGATCATGATCGTGAAGCGCGGCGAAGAGGTCACCGCCGACGTCACGGTCTCCGTCACCGG
>NZ_JBSFRU010000361.1:0-6136 GCF_053589395.1 Nocardia sp. NPDC003345 | reverse complement strand
GGTGCGCCGGGACACCGGCGCGGCTGGCGAGCCCCAGATTAGCACGCCAATATTCGATAGATCAGAAAAAAGATTCTATAGAACATATTGACGACGCCGAGATATCTCTGCCAGGGTTATGACCTGGCTCACGTGGCCGAGTTCACGAGACCGGGATCACAACAGCGTCAGGAGGCACGGTGGCCGAAGTTCACAACCGGCGATGGGCAGGGCTGCCGGAACCCGACCGCGAACAACTCCGTCTGCTGCTGGTCGACGCCCTCGCGCTCGCCGCGGCGGGTACGGCCTCGGCGGACGCGCAGCGTGTACTCGCCGGCCTGCGCATGGTGGGCAACGGTCCGGTCCGGGTTCCCTGGACCGGTCTTCGGCTGGCCGCCCCGGCCGCCGTGGCGGCGACCTCCACACTCATCCACGCCTGGGATTTCGACGACACACACGACGAGGCGGTCGTACATACGGCGAGCGTGGTGGTGCCGGCCGTGCTGGCGGCCGCCGCCAGCGCTCGCGCCGGTGGCGAGAGCGTCGCCGACGGCCTGGTCACCGGGGTACAGCTGTTTTCCCGGCTGGCCCGGATAACCGGTCCCCGGCCCGGGGTGATCCGCACGGCGGGGCTCGGCTCCCTCGCGGCCGCGGCGGCCGCGGCCACCGTCTGGGGGTTGCCCGACGACCAGGTGGAGCACGCGGTGGCGTTGTCCCTGGGTGCGGCGCTGGCACCCGGCACCAGACAGGCGGTGGTCGACGGTTCGGTCGCCAAGCGGATTCAGCCGGGGCTCGCCGCGCAGTCCGGCTTCACCGCGGCCGCGCTGGCGGCCCAGGGCGTCGAAGGTCCGAGCGGGTGGCTGTCGGGCGACTTCGGGATCGCGCCGGGGTCCGGTGTGGGCTGGGACGACCTGTTCGCCGGTGACTTCGAAGGCCGCTGGGTCGCGGTGAAGCCCTACCCCGCCTGCCGCTACACCCATGCCGCGCTCGCGGCGGCGGAAGAACTGCGGGAGCGGCATCCCGACTGGGACGAGGTCGAACAGGTGCGGGTGCATGTGCCGGAGGGACCGGCGTACGCGCTGGTGTCGCGACCCTACCGAGACCGCGGCGCACCCCTGGTGGACGCGCAGTTCTCCCTTCCGTGGCAACTCGCGGCGCTGTGGGTCACCGGCCGCTACGACCTGACCACCCTGCACGGCGGTGATCTCGCCAACCCCGCCATCGCCGCCGCGGCCGCCCGGATCGTCGTCGAGCAGGACCTGCCCGAGAGTTCGGTGATGACCGGGGCCCGGGTGGAGGTCCACCGCGGCGGCGCGACCGCCGTCGCCGAGGCGCCCATGCCCGGCGCCGGCGGAACCACCTGGCCCGCGCTCATCCGTAAGGCCGGCACCTGCCTGCGGGTCGCCGGGCACGAGGACCCCGACCTCGCGGCCGGCGAACTGCGGCAGCTGGCCGAACTTTTCCCCGATCTCGAGGCGCCCGCCTTGGCCGCCGCCCTCGACCGCACCACGACTTCCCCCCGACCGTAACGAGAGAGACGATAGGAAACCCCTAGATGGATTTCAGCCTCACACCCGAACAGACCGCCCTCGTCGAGTCGGTGACCAAACTCGCCCAGCGCGAATTCGGCGAACGCGCGTTCACGCGCACCGAGTTCGCCTGGGACAGCCTCGAAGTCCTGGCCGATAACGATCTCACCGGTCTCACGCTGCCGGTGGAGCTCGGCGGGCAGGGGGCGTCGCTACTGGATGCCGTGCTCGTCATGATGGCGATCACCAAGGTGTGCCCGCACAGCGCCGACGCCCTCCAGGCGAGCAACTTCGGCGCGATCCGCCAAGTGGCCAACTTCGGCTCCGATTATGTGAAGTCCGAAGTACTTCCGCAGTTCCTCGCCGGGAAGGCGCTGGTGACGGCCGGGATGAGCGAACCGGAGGCCGGCAGCGCCCTGACCGATCTGCGCACCACCGCGCGGCTGGAAGGCGACCACGTCGTCCTCAACGGCCAGAAGTGCTGGAATTCGCACGGACCCGATGCCACGCATTCGGTGGTCTGGTGCCGCTTCGGTCCGAGTTCCCGCGATATCGGGGCGGTGCTGGTGCCGTTCGATTCACCGGGATTCAGCCGCGGTAAACGCGAGTACCACATGTCCGGGGAATCGCACTGCCAGCTGTTCTTCGACGAGTGCAGAGTTCGGAAGGACTACGTCCTGGCCGACAGCGGGGCGCTGAAGAAGATGCTGTCGGTCTTCGGTGTGGAACGGATGGGCAATGCCTCGCGCGCGCTGGCGCTCGCGGAGAAGGCCTACGATATGGCGGTCGAGCACGCCTCGGTGCGGACACAGTTCGGGAAGAACCTGTGCGAGTTCCAGGGCCTGCAGTGGAAGTTCGCCGATATGAAGGTCGAACTGGACGCGGCGAAGATGCTGCTGTTGCGCGCCGTGGCGGGCGCCGACGCCGGCACCCCCGACTCGAACGAGGCCGCGATCGCGAAACTGCACGCGAACCGCACCGCCTTCGCGGTCGCCAACGATGCCATGCAGGTCTTCGGGGCGAGCGGCTATTCCCAGGAGTTCCCGCTGGAATACATCGTCCGGCGCACCCGCGGCTGGATGATCGCGGGGGGCTCGGTCGAGGTCCTGAAGAACACCATCGCGCAGGGCATCTTCGGGCGTCGTTTCGACCAGCGTGCCGGGGCGGCGGCCCGATGAGCACGGCGGAACAGACCCGGAAAGCCACGTCACTCGACGGTGCCACCGACGCACTCGTCGCCTGGGTGACCGACTCCACCACCGAACTGCCCGCCGCGGTCGAGCACCACGTCCGGCGGTTGCTGGTCGACTATATGGCGGCGGTGGTGCCCGGCTCGGCCACCGATATCTCCCGTGCGGTCGCCGGTCACATCGCGGCGACCTACGGCGGTCCCGCTGCCACCGCGGTCGGCCTCGGCCGGGTCTCCGCGCCGGGCGCGGCACTGCTGAACGGGACGAGCTGCCACAGCCTCGAGGTGGACGACGGGTACACCCCGGGTTCGGTCCACCCCAGCAGCGTCGCGTTTCCGGCGGTACTGGCGGCGGCGGAGGCGCTGGGCAGCGATACCGCGACCACCACGCGCGCCCTGGCGGTGGCGCTGGAGGCGATCTCGCGGCTGGCCGCGGCGGGGCATCCGACGACCTGGCGCAACCATTTCCACAACACACCGCTGGCCGGGGTGATCGGAGCGACCTGCGGAGTCGCGGTTCTGCACGATCTGGATGCCGGCCGTCTGCACGACGCGCTCGGGATCGCGGCCTCGCACGCGGGCGGGCTCTTCGCCTTCCTCGGGAAATCGGCCGAGGTGAAGCGGGTCCATCCCGGTAAGGCCGCGCGGGACGCGATCACCAGTGTGGAGCTGGCGGCGGCCGGGGTGACCGGTCCCCATGCCATCCTGGAGACGCCGCACGGGTACGTGGACGCGTTCGCCGCGGGCGGTTTCGACGCCGGTGTCCTGCTCGACGGGCTGGGCCGGGACTGGGTGGTGCTGAACTCCTACGTCAAGCCCTACCCCTCGTGCCGGCATCTGCACGGGCCGCTCGACGCGGTACTGGCGCAGCGCGCCGAGCACGGAATCGGTCTGGACGATGTGGCCGGGGCGACCGTGCGTACGTACACGGTCGCCTCGCACCACGCGGCGACGGTCGTCGGCTCCCTGCTGGACGCCCAGATGAGCATCCCGTTCGCACTGGCCACCGCTCTGGCCCACGACGAGGTGGGACTGACCGAGTTCGGTGAACAGGCGCGCCGAGACCCCCGCATCCGCGATTTCGCCACCCGGGTCGAGGTTCTCGCCGACGAGCGGTCGGACCGGGACTATCCCAGGCTGCGGCCCGCCTCGGTGGAACTGCGGCTGCACGACGGCCGGGTCCTGTCGCATCGGGTCGACCTGCCCTACGGCGAGCCCGGCAACCCGGTGACCGACGCGGAGATGACGGCCAAATTCGTACGGCTCGCCGCGCCCGTGCTGGGGGCCGAGGTCGCCGTGGAACTCGCGCCCGCCCTGTGGGCGTTCGAATCGCTCGATGTGATCGCCCGCATCGACTCGCAGGTGAGGAAGCAGCCATGACACAGGTGACCGACCAACCCGCGCCGGCGCGGGCGCCGGAGCGGGCCGACGTCGGCCGGGCCCTGCTGAACCCCCGATCGGTGGCGATCATCGGTGCCTCCGACGACGTGCGCAAAACCACCGCGCGACCGTTGCGGTTCCTGCGTAGTCAGGGTTTCACCGGCGCGGTGTACCCGGTCAACCCGCGCCGGGAGACAGTGCTCGGAGAACGGGCCTGGCCGGATATCGCCTCGCTGCCGGAGGTGCCCGACCACGTTTTCATCGTGGCCGATACCTCGCTGGTCGTCCCGGCGGTCCGCGACTGCGGCCGGGCCGGGGTCCCGCTCGTCACCGTGCTGTCGGGTGGATTCGGCGAGCTCGGGGAGGGCGCCGGGCGGCTTCGGGAACTGCTGGCGGTGGCGGCGGAGTACGGCGTGCGCGTCATCGGCCCCAACAGCATCGGTGTGGTCAATCCGCGCAACGGCCTGATGCTCACGGCCAACGCGGCCTTCGCCGAGGAGGGGATCCCGGTCGGCTCGTCCTTCGTGGCCTCGCAGTCCGGCAGCGTCATCGGTGCGCTGATGACCCGGGCCAAGGCCCGCGGTCTGGGTTTCTCCGGTTTCGTCTCCACCGGGTCCGAGGTGGACCTGAGCCTCGGCGAGATCTGCGCGGCCACCCTCGACGACCCCGGCGTGGGTTCGTACACGCTGTTCATGGAGTCGCTGGAGAACGCGACGGCCCTGGCGGACTTCGCGGTGGAGGCGGCGGCCCGGCACAAGCCCGTCACCGTCTACAAACTCGGTCGCAGTGATGCCGCCGCCGCGCTGGCGGTCTCGCATACCGGCGCGCTCTCCGGTGAGGACGACGAGGCCGACGCCTTCTTCCGGGCATGCGGATTCGCCCGGGTCGATAACTTCGAGGCATTGATCGAGACCGAGGCGCTGCAACGCCGAGTCGGGCCGCCCGGCGCGGCCCGCGCTCGCCGGGTAGCGGTCATCACCTCCACCGGAGGCGGGGCGGCGATCCTGGTGGACCAGCTGGAGACGCTCGGCGTCACAGTGACGCGGCCGAGCCGCACGGTATTCGACCGGCTCGGGGAGCTGGGCCTCGACGTCGCCGAGAGCCTGATCGTCGATCTCACCCTCGCCGGCACCCGGCACGATCTGGTCGACGGGGCCCTGAAGGTGCTGCGCGGCAGCGGTGAGTTCGATCTGGTGCTCTTCGTGATCGGCTCCTCGGCGCGGCTCAATCCCGAGCTGGCCGTGAGCGCGATCGCCGAGCACGCCGAGGGATCGGTTCCGGTGGCGGCCTGGGCCCTTCCGGACGCGCTGGAATCGGTCGGCCGGCTGCACGAGGCGGGTGTTCCGGCGTTCCGCACCGCGGAGGCGTGCGCCCAGGCCGTGGCCGCGACCCTGGCCCGGCAGCCGGTGGACCCGGCGACCTTCCGGCACCGGCGGACCGAGGCCCCGGCCGGTGGCCGCGCCCTCGACGAAGCGTCCTCGGCCGAGGTGCTCGCGTCGCTCGGGATCCGGTTCCCGGTCACCACGACGTGCGGCGTGGACGGTGTACCCGCGGCCGAGCCGCGATTCCCCGTGGTGGTCAAGGCGCTGTCGGACCGGCTGCCGCATAAGTCCGACGCCGGGGCCGTGGTCCTGGGCGTGCGGGACGAGGCCGGGCTGCGGCAGGCGGTTTCCACCATTGCCGCCCGCGTCGCCGTATACGACGCTACGGTGACCCTCGACCGCTTCCTCGTCCAGGAGATGATCGAGGAAACGGTATTCGAGGCACTCGTCGGCTACCGCGTGAGCCCGACCGTCGGACCACTGGTGCTGCTGGCCGCGGGCGGCGTCTACACCGAGATCTACGAGGATTCGTCGTTGCGGCTGGCACCGGTCACCGCGGACCGGGCCCGGGAGATGGTCGAGGAGGTCAAGGCGACGGCGATCGCGCGCGGCTTCCGCGGCGGCCCCGTCGGCGATCTCGATGCCCTGGTCGACGCCGTGGTCCGCGTTTCGCGGCTGGCTGTGGAGCGGCCCGACGTGGCCGAGGCCGAGATCAATCCCGTCGCGGTGCTGCCGCA
>NZ_JBSFRU010000360.1:0-6198 GCF_053589395.1 Nocardia sp. NPDC003345 | reverse complement strand
GGCCGAGTTCACCGCGTCCATGACGAAGTTCGGGATGGCCACGTTGAGGGATACGCCCACGGCGACGATCGTCGACACACCGAGGTTGCGCAGCACCGGATCGAGGTCCGTGCCGCCCATGGGCCCGAGGCCGTGGCCGCGGGTCAGCACCAGATCAGCCGGGTCGGGCCCGAACTCGGGGAGCAGCCGCGCCCCGGGACTGCCCGGTGTGACCGCGACTCCGCGGCGCCCGACCGCGAACAGTCTCGCGTTGCGGTTCGAGCCCAGGCCGTCGGCGCGGCGGGTGACCAGGCAGTGCACCACCCGGACTCCCGCCGCCCGGGCGGCCGGTAGCAGTGCGGCGATATTGGGTAGCGCCTCCCGGCGCGCCTCGTCGGCGAGCGCGGCCAGGCCCGCGTCGGGCCCCACCACCGCGCCCTGGCACTCCTGGGTGATCAGGGCGGTCCGTGCCGGGTCGACCAGTTCGCTCAGCGCGCGCCTACCCACGGGCCGCTCCTGGTCCGTACCCGGCGTTCATACCGGGCTGCCCGCTTCCACGGGCGGTACATCGTAGAACTGCTTCGCCCATTTGCGCAGCGACAGATAGGGTTTGGCGTCCTTGGGCGACAGCGGCGGATGTTCGACGTATTTCTGGTACCGCCAGATGCTCAGGTCCTCCCACACCGTGACCAGGAACTGCCGCTCCACCCGCTCCCGCACCTCGGGCGGCGGGACGTCGGACTCGTCGCCCGGTTTCCTGGGCCACCAGATGGAGTAGAACAGATCCGAGCATTCGTCGTCGACGGGTGTGGTGGCGAAGATGAGCCGATGGTCGGACGACCCCCCGAAGGCGCTGATCGAACCGCCGAGACCGAACATCTGGGCGTGGATCTTCAAGGCCATCTCGTCCGGGTCGTCACTGCGGGCGTCGGGCCAGCCGGTGCGGAACGACCAGGTGTGTCCCTCGGCGCGGTAGTCCAGCATCCGCGGGGTCACGGTGGCGCCGTGGACGTATTCGAAATGCAGGCTGTCCGGGCCGTTCTCCAGGACCACCTGTGGATGCACCGGTTCCCGCTCGGTCTTGCGGGAGAATTCGGGATAGGGGCGGTAGTAGCTGTCCGGATCGCTGCCGAGTTCGGGGAACATCCGCAGGATATCCGGCATCTCCCAGTGCGGTTCCTTCCCCTCGGGATGGTGCCACATGAACACGCAGCCGTTCTGCTCGTTCACCGGGTACACCCGCAGCCGCAGACCCCGGTTGACCCGGTCCTCGCCGGGGATCTTGCGGTTACGCCCGTCCGGGCCCCACCGCCAGCCGTGGAACGGGCATTCGACGCAATCGCCGACTACCTTGCCGCCGTGCCCGATATGGGCACCGAGATGGCGGCAATGGCCGGTGAGGATATGCACTTCGCCGGCCTCGTCGCGATAGGCCACGAGGTCTTCGCCGAAATAGCGCAGTGGACGCGCTTCGCCGAGCGGGAACTCGGCAGACCAGCCGACCATGAACCAGCCGGTGACCTTCCAGGTGAAGGGGACCTTCACATGACACCTCCGATGTCCAGCGGATACGACGGCATAGTTCACGCTCATGTCGTGACCGCCGAATCCGTCAGGCGGCCTTCGGCTTGGCCGGCGAGTAGTTGGGCTTCCCCAGTCCCAGTACGTGCTGGGCGATCATGTTGCGGAACACCTCGAGGGTGCCGCCGTAGATACCGCAGAGCGGGGCCCAGCGGTAGATGTATTCCGCTCCCCCGTCGTCGGCGGCGCCTTCGGTCTCCACCGGCAGCGCCGCGGCCGGGCCGAGCAGGTCCATCAGATCCGGTGAGATATCGCGCATCGCCTGCGCGATGGCGACCCGGCCGAACATATGAGGTGCCGACAGCGCCGCCTCCATCCGGGCGACACTGCGACCCAGCCGGTACGCCACCGAGGCGTCGTCGAGCAGACGGCTCCCGTCCGGGCCCGGTTGCGCCGCCAGCGCGGCGATCCGATCGACCGCCACCGCCATCATGGCGCCCTGGTGGGTCATGATCGATACGTCCTGCAGGCCGTCGCCCGCGGCGTCGACCACGCCGTGCTCGGTGTTGAGCGGGCCCATCAGCACCGACCAGCCCTCGTTCACCTCGCCGAGCCGATATTTGTCGCCGACCCGGACATCGCTGTAGTAGACGATATTGGTGCGGTCGCCGTCGACGGTGCGGATGCCCTGGATCTCGATACCGGGGGTGTCGAGCGGGACCAGGAACATGGTCAGGCTCTTGTGTTTGCGGGCTTCCGGGTCGGTATTGGTGATCAGGAAGACGTACTGGCAGTTGTGCGCGCCGGTGGTGAACATCTTCGAACCGTTGATCACCCACTCGTCCCCGTCGCGTACCGCACGCGTCTTACAGGTCGCGACATCGGATCCGCCCTCGGGTTCGGTGTAGCCGAGGCACAGTCGGACCTCACCGCCGGCCACCCTGGGCAGGACCTCCTCCCGCAGTTCGGGCGAACCGTGGTCGCGCACCGAGCCGACCACGATCGCGGTGGTGCCCCAGGTCACCCAGGGCACCCGGGCGCGCCGCTTCTCCAGATCCCAGATGCGGCGCCGCAACCGGCCCAGCCCGCCGTCGGCCGGCTTGCTCAGTTCCGCCGTCAGCCAGCCCTCGGCGCCCATCGCCAAGTGGACGCCTTCGTCGAAGTTGTCGCCGGTTTCGCGGTCCCGGCGCCGGACCTCGTCGGTGACATGGGTGTCCAGGAACGAGCGGGCGCGGTCGCGGAAGGCCTCGTCCTCATCGGACAGCTCGACCAGTGAGAAATCCATCGATGTACTCCGTTTCTAGCTCTGGGCCGCGGCGAACAGTTCCGCGGTACGTGCCGCGGCGGCCGCGGCATCGCCGGCGGCCAAAGGCCAGCCTTTCGCGCGCAGCAGGTAGGCACTGGCCGCCGATTCCGCCGCGACACCGAGTCCGCCCTGGACGTGGACGGCCATGGTGGCGGCCCGGGGCGCCTCCTCGGCCATGTACACGAACGCGGCCGGCGCGAGGGCCCGTTGGGCATCGGGCTCGAATTCGAGGAACCAGGACGCGCGCCGGGCCAGGTTGCGTGCCCCCTCCACGGTGATGGCGATACTCGCCAGCGGATGCGAAATACCCTGCAGTGTGGAGATCGGTACCCCCATCGTGTATCGGGTGGTGGCGAATTCCGCGGCGATCCGCAGCGTTTCCTCGACCAGGCCCACCAGCGCCGCCGCGGTCAGGACCCGCCATTCGTCGAGTGCCCGGTCGTACTGCGCGACCGCTTCCGCGCCCGCGGCCAGCACGGTGCGCCGGTCGGCCGCGGCCGGATCGATCCACGCCATCGGCAGCCGGCCGATATTGTCGACGCGGGCCGGACGGGTATCGAAACCCAGGCGCACGATCTCGTCGCCCTCGCGGATCACGATATGGTCGGCGACCGCCCCGGCGGGTATCAGCCGGGTACCGGACACCCTCCCGATCCGCGGTTCCAGCGCCGCGATCTCCCGTCCCTCCACGATCGCGGCGCCACCGTCGGCGGACAACGCGCCCCATCGGGCCAGCAACCGTGACGCGCAGATGTGGTCGATCCACGGCACCGGTGCGATGTTCCGGCCGAGTTCCTCCGCGACCAGGGTCAGATCGACCAGGGTTGCGCCGTCACCACCCGCGGATTCGGGCAGCGCCATCGTGGTCGCCCCGGTACCGCACAGCTGCTCCCACAGGTTCTTGTCGAAACCGGTGGCCTCGGCGGCCCGCACCACCTCCAGCGGGCAGCGGGTCTTGAAGAATTTCGCATAGGTGGCCTGCAATTCGGACTGGTCCTCGGAAAGGCTGTAGTCCTGCCGCCGCAATTCGTAACGATCCATTGTGCGTGCTCCTCGTTATGGCGCGACTCGGTCGCCGGCGGATCGGTCGCCGAAAAAGAATTCCTGCGCGTTGTGGTAGAGGTAGTTGTCCAGGACGTCGCCCGGCAGCTCGAGAGCCTCGGCTTCCGGGATCACCCGGCGCATGGTCAGCACCGGCCAGTCCGAACCGAAGATCACCTTGTCCTTGCCGCGGGTCCGCATGAAATGGATCAGGCTCTCGGGCAGTCGTTTCGGCGACCAGGCCGACGTCATCAGCCGCAGATTCCGGTATTTCATGAGCAGCCGGATCGCGGTATCCCACCAGGGGTCGGCGCCGTGGATCATGCACAACCGGAGCTCGGGGAAGCGATAGCAGACCCGATCGAGGTAGATCGGGTTCTGGACTTCACCGGGAATCGGCGGACCGGGCAGTCCGGTGTTCATGCACAGCGGCAGATCCATTTCCGCGCATTTGTAATACAGCGGGTAATAGACCGCGTCGGTCGGCGGATACTGCCCGTCACCCCAGAAGCTCGCTCCCACCGTGGTATAGGCGACGGGAAGATCTCGCACCAGCGCCTCGAGTTCCCGCAGGGCCGGCACCGGGTGCAGCAGATCCACTCCGTTGACCGCGAGATGGAATCGTTCCGGATGCGCCTCGGCGAATTTCCGTGCGGTGGCCGACGGCTTCTTCATCGAATACATCAGGACGGCTTTTTCGACGCCCTGTTCGTCCATCTCCGCGAGCAGCGCCCCGAGTTCCACCTGCTGGTACAGGTTTTTCGGTCCCTTGAAGTAGTCGTCGCGGACCTTCAGCATCCATCCCGGCTGCTCCTGCTCACCGAAATGCACGTTGACCAGGCAGTCGATAACCTTACGCATGAGGTCAGACCTCGCTTTCTTCCGCCACCGGTACGGTCACGCGCCGGGACGCCCAGCGGTAATCCGGTTTGCCGTTGCCGAGCCGCCTGATCTCGGTGACGAAGATGATCTCCTTGGGCACTTTGAACCCGGCCAGCCGCGATCTGCAGGCTTCCCGCAGGATCAACTCGGTGACCTCGAGGCCCTCCGAGATACACACGAGGGCCACGACTTCCTGCCCCCACCGTGGGCTCTGCCGCCCGACGACCAGCGCGTCGTGCACGCCGGCCTGGCCCCGCAGCACTTCTTCGACCTCTTCGACGAACACCTTCTCGCCGCCGGTGTTGACCACCAGCGAATCCCGGCCCAGCAACCGCAGGCTCCCGTCGGGAGCGACGGTGGCCCGGTCGCCGGGGATGGCCAGCCGGCGGCCGTCGATCACCGGGAACGTGCGCATCGTCGCCTCCCGGTCGTCGAAATACCCGAGCGGGACGCGGCCGGTGCGCGCGGCCCACCCGATCTCGGGGTCTCCGGGCTCCAGGAAGCGGGTGCGGTCCTGCGACACCGCGGTACCGCCGGGCATCGGCGCGAACGTATCGACCTCCGCACCCCTGCTGCTCCGGCCGTAGCCCATGCCACCGGTTTCCGAGGAGCCGTACCCCTCGACCACAGTGGCGTGCGGCAGCAGTTCGAGCAGTTCGTGCCGGTACGCCGGATTCGTCGCGGCGCCGCCGGTTCCGATGGCCATGAGCGAAGCGAGGTCGTAGTGCCGCGACCGCAGTTCGCGGACCAGCGGGCCGGCGTAGGCGTCGCCAACGATGGTCAGCAGCGCGGCCCGTTCCCGCTGCGCCGCCGTCAGCGCGGTGCGCGCGTCGAACTTTTCCCGATCGTCGTAGAGCAGAATCGTCTGACCGGCCAGCAGGCCCGCGAACGACGTCCAGATACCGGCGGCATGGGACAGCGGGGAGACCGCGAACCAAACGTAACCGGTCGCCGCGACCAGTTGCGCCAGCGGTTCCAGCGATTCGTGGTCGGCGCCGTTCATCGACGAGACGTACATATCGCCCTGCCGCCACAGCACGCCCTTGGGCCGCCCGGTCGTGCCGCCGGTGCACAGCATCACCACATCGTCCGGAGAGGTCTCGCCGACGCCGTCGGCGTCCCCTGCCGCCACCGCCTCCTCGAATCGCACCGCGCCCGGCAGTTCGCCGATATCGCTGCCGTCGTCCACGGAGACGAGCAGGTCCACGCCGGGCGCCGCGGCTGCGACCACCGGCCCGAACGAACGGTGGTAGACGACGGCGCTCGGCCGGATATAGGCGAGCAGATCGGCGATCTCGCGCTCGGTGTAGTGGTAGTTGACGTTCACCGGCACGGCGCGCGCCTTCATACAGCCGATCATCACGTCCAGGTACCGGTCGTTGCGCATGATGAGCGCGACCCGGTCCTGGCCGCATTCCCAGCGATCCAACCCCGCACGCGGCGTCTGCGCGCCGAGTCCGCGGGAGGCC
>NZ_JBSFRU010000359.1:0-6200 GCF_053589395.1 Nocardia sp. NPDC003345 | reverse complement strand
CTCAACCCCCCAACCACCCCAACCCAACTAGGCGGGGGGGAGAGTGTAGACCTGCGGTGGGCTCGCCCCACCGCCCCCGGCACCGCCCGCCGCGGCCGGGTGGCGCGACTCCCGCGCCACCCGGCGAGGCCGCCTTATCGTTTGTTCAGCTGACCGGCGTCGACGGGGACGACGGTGCCGGTGATATAGCGCGCGTCGTCGGAAACCAGCCAGGCGATGGCGTTGGAGACATCCAGCGGTTCCACCAGGTCCACGGGCATGGCGTTGGACAGTGCCCGCGCCAGTTCCGGCGCCCGCTCCATGATGGCCTGCAGGTCGCCGTCCGCCGCCATCGGCGTCCGCACCGCCGTCGGCGCGACGCTGTTGACCCGGATATGGTGCGGGGCCAGGAAATTGGCCCAGGAACGCATGAGCCCGACCACACCGTGTTTGGCGGCGGTGTAGCCGAGGAAGCCCGCCGTCGGGATCCCGACACCCATCAGGCCGCCGGTGGAGCTGGTGAGCACGATCGAACCGCCCTGCCCGCGTTCGAGCATCGAGGGGATCGCGACCCGGCCGGTGTTCCAGACGCCCTTGAGGTTGACGCCGATCACCTCGTCCCATTCGTCGTCCTCGGCCGCGACCGCCCCGCCCGCCCCGATACCGGCATTGGCCAGCACGATATCGACCGGTCCCAGTTCGGCGACACCTTCGTCGAAGGCCGCCCGCAAGGCGGCGACATCACGCACATCGGCCGTGCGGGCGACGATCCGGCGCCCCAGTTTCTCGACCTCGCGCACGGTTTCGTCGAGTTCTTCGACGGTGCCCATCGGGTAGCTCACCGTGGCGAGTTGTTCGCAGATATCGATCGCGATCACGTCGGCGCCCTCCTGCGCCAGCCGGATGGCGTGACTACGACCCTGGCCGCGGGCCGCGCCGGTGATGAAGGCGACCTTGCCGTCGAGCTTTCCCATATTTCTTCTCCTCACGGAATATGCGGTACGTGTCGGCAACCCGTGGGCCGCCGACCTGATCCGGTGACGGGCCGGGCGCCGGTCAGCCGACGGTGAGCGGCAGCATCTCCCAGCCGCGCATGGTGGAGGTCGAGGACAGTTCCGGCGCGTCCGGGTCGATCTGCCAGCGCGGGAACCGGAGCAGGAACTCCTCGAGCGCCACCCTGGCCTCCAGCCGGGCCAGCGCCGCGCCGAGGCAGAAATGTGTGCCGAAACCGAAGGTCCGCAGATTGCTCATCCGGCGGTGGATATCGAAACTGTCGGGCTCGGCCCACCGGTTCTCGTCCCGATTGGCCGAGGCGACCAGCAGCATCATCGCGCTGCCCGCGGGCACCGTGCGGCCGTGGAGTTCGATATCGGCGGTGACATACCGGGCGAGGGCGTGACCGGTGGGCTCGTAGCGCAGGGTCTCCTCGATCGCGTTCGGGATGAGCCGCGGATCCTCGGCCAGTTCCGCGCGCTGCCCGGGATGACGGGCCAGCAGCCAGCCCAGCCAGCCGATCAGGCGGGCGGTGGTCTCGTTGCCGGCACCCGCGACCACCGAGACATAGGTCAGGATCTCCTCCCGGGTGAGCGTGCGGGTCACGCCCCGGGTATCGACGAATTCGGCGCGCATCAGTTCGGTCATCAGATCGTCGGAGGGATGGTCGGCGCGCCAGTCGATGTACTCCGCGAAGAAGCCGGCGTTCGGGATGGCCCGATCCGAGACCTGCATCTGCTGTCCGGGTTCGGTACGCAGATTGGCGTCCGCGCGGTCGCGGACGGCCTGCTGGTCGGCCTCCGGTATTCCCAGCAGCATCCCGATCACCCGCATCGGCACCTCGTTCGCGAAGGCCGTCATGAGATCGAATTCGCGGGCACCGGACAGGCGGTCGAGCGCACGGGTGCACAGGGCCCGGATCCGCGGTTCCAGCGCGAGCACCCTTCGCGGGGTGAACACCCTGGCCAGCAGCGCCCGGTGGATGTCGTGGGCCGGCGGATCCTCCATCAGGAGGGTGCCCGGCGGGATCTCCACCCCCGATTTGATGATCTCGAGAATCGGGCCCCGCGCCGAGGAGAAGGTCTGCCAGTCGAGCAGGGCCCGATCGATATCGTCGTAGCGGGTCAGGGCGTAGAAGTCGTGCCGGTCGTTGTAGTACAGCGGCGATTCCGCGCGCATCCGGCGGTAGACCGGGTAGGGATCCCGCGCGATACCGGGGTCGAAGGGGTCCCAGTAGATCGGCTCGTCCTGAGGCACCGGCGCACTCCTTCGAACACTTCCTGCGGTAGGCGCGGCCGCGGATGGTCTTCAGCGCACGCGAACCGCCGCTCTCTCATTCAGGAAGTCAGATTATCTATTCGGTAGTTCTCGTATGCGTAAATTGATAATTCTGTTCTCTCACCAATGGGCGCCGTGCCGCCGCCGGGCTCGACTCGGGCCGTATGCTCGGATACGGCGTGCGGTGGCCCCGGCCCTCGCTTTCCGACCGCGGCACCCGTCCATGCCCGATCGCTTCGCTCCACCGGCTCACGACACCTATGACCATCGCGTAGTGCAGGTAGCTCCACACACCGACGACACCCGCACCGAGGAGCATCGTCATGACCGAGCGCATCGCAGGAATCACGATCCCCGACAGCACCCTCGTCGCGGAGGCCACCGAACTGGTCCGCGACACCGCCGGGCCGCTGCTGTTCCACCACTCCCGCCGGGTCTACCTGTTCGGGATGCTCCAGGGACGGCGCCGCGGACTCGACCCCGACCCGGAACTGCTGTATGTCGGCGCGCTGTTCCACGATCTCGGCCTGACCGAGACGTATCGCACCACCGATCGGCGCTTCGAGGTCGACGGCGCCGCCGAGGCCCGGCGTTTCCTCCTCGACCACGGTATCGACACCGCGTCGGCGCAGCGGGTGTGGACCGCGATCGCCCTGCACACCACACCCGGCGTCCCCGAACATATGGAGGCCGAGATCGCGCTGGTCACCGCCGGGGTCGAGACCGATGTCCTCGGTATCGGCTATCGCGACCTGGACCCGGCCGATATCAGGGAGGTGGTGGACGCGCATCCGCGGCCGGATTTCAAGAAACAGATCCTCGCGGCGTTCACCCAGGGTTTCGCCGACCGGCCCGACACCACCTTCGGCACCGTCAACGCCGATGTCCTCGCGCACTTCCTACCCGGGTTCCGCCGTACCGATTTCGTCGAGGTCATCGAGAACAGCCCCTGGCCGGAATGATCCGGCGCACCCCGGCGACGGCGGGCCGCCGCGATACCGCCGGGGCAGCCGCCCGGATCACACGCAGGGCGCGGTGCCCGGGCAATCCGCCGCGGTGAGGCCCGGGCGGGTCTCCGGGACCGGATCCCACACCCCGCCCGCACACGTGTAGTCCCAGGCCGGACCATCCGCGACCAATGTCCGGACCGCATCGAGCAGGCGGTCGATATGGGCCTCGGTGGTACCCAGCCCGATACTGGCGCGCAGGCCCGCCGCGATACCGAACCGGGCCAGCAGCGGATGGGCGCAGAACCGGCCGTCGCGGACCCCTATCGCGTGTTCGGCGGACAGGTAGGCCGCGACCCGGCCGGGTTCGTATCCGTCCACCGTGAAGGCCACGATCCCGACGCAGTCGCCGGTGTCCGGCCAGATCCGCAGGCAGCGCACGCCCGGGATCTCGGCCAGCCCGGCCCGCAACCGTTCGGTGCGGGCACGCTCCCGGATTTCGGCGGTCGCCCGTATCGCGGTCAGGGCGTCGCAGGCGGCGGCCAGCGCCGCCGCACCCAGCACATTCGGCGACCCCGCCTCGTGCCGATGCGGTGCGGCCGCCCACTCGGCGTCGTGCGCGGTGACCTCGGTGACCGCACCGCCGCCGGCCAGGTACGGCGGCGCCGCGTCCAGCCAATCGCGCCGGCCGGCCAGCACGCCCGCACCGAAGGGTGCGTACAGTTTGTGCCCGGACAACGCCAGGTAGTCGATACCGGTGGCCCGCAGGTCGATACGCCGGTGCGGCGCCAGCTGGGCGGCGTCCACCAGGATCCGCGCCCCGCACTGATGGGCCAGGTCGGCCAGCCGCTCGAGCGGCAGCACTTCGCCGGTCACATTCGAGGCTCCGGTCACCGCCAGCAATGCCGCGGGCTTCGCGCACAATTCGGCGGCCAGACGGTGCAGGGTCTCCTCCACGGTATCCGCCGCGCGCACCACCCGGCGGCCGTGGCGCCGCCACGGCAGGAGGTTCGCGTGATGTTCGATATCGAGCACCACGGTATCGCCGGGGACGCAGGCGGCGAGCAGGTTCAGCGCGTCGGTGGTGTTGCGGGTGAACACGACGACCTGGTCGGTATCGCAGCCCAGGAACCGGCCCACCGTTTCCCGCGCGTCCTCGTAGTGCCGGGTGGAGACCCGCGAGGCGTAGCCGGCTCCCCGGTGGACGCTCGCGTAGTACGGCAGCAGTTCGGCGACCCGCGCGGCGACCCCGGCCAGGGCGGGCGCACTGGCCGCGTAGTCGAAGTTCGCGTAGCCGAGTTCACCGCCCTGCACCAGGGGCACCCGCAGGTCGTCGCCGGTAACCCGGATCGGGGCGCAGGTGGGGTCGAGTACAGCGGTCATCGGGCAATCCCTTCGATGGAGGGACTCCGGAGCCATCGGATGAACGGAGTCCGCGCTTGCCGTGCTCGGTCGAGCCGCGGCCCGGTCGTCACCCGGGGCACCCCACCGCGGAGGAGGGTTGCCGGCCAGCAAGCCGGGGCTTGACGCTGGCACTCATGACCTGATTCGAACCTTTGCAGACACCGTGTCCGCTTGTCAACCGCGCCGCACCGTTGCGGGACCCGCCCATCGGCCGACAGGGCGGGTCACCGCAGCGGCGGCGCTCAGGACCCGTAGAACGGATCCCCCTCCACCGATTCCGACCGCCGCCCGTCCACGCCCTCGGGGATATCACCCTCGATGGTCACCCGGTAGAGCACCCGGTCGTGACCGAGATGCCCGGCATCCGGGATCGCCAGATGCGCGGTGGCGCGATTGTCCCAGAACGCGACACTGCCGGGCTGCCAGCGGAACCGGACGGTGTATTCGGTGCGCGTGGCCTCCTCCCAGAGCGCCTCGAGCAGATGCGCGCTCAGCCGCGGGCCCAGATTGCGGATGTTCTTGGCGCGGCGGGTGAATCCCGGGCTCACGAACAGTGCCCGCTCCCCTGTTTCCGGATGCACCCGCACCACCGGATGGAAGGTCCGTAGCGGGCTGCGGGCGATCGCCTGCGCCCGGTTACTGCCCTGGTTGGCCCGGTTGTCGAAGGTGTGCTCGGCGTCGAGGGTGTCGACGAAAGCACGTAATTCGGCCGGCAGGTTCTCATAGGCGGCCACGAGATTCGTCCAGGCGGTATCGCCGCCGTAGGGCGGGAGGAATTCGGCTCGCAGAATGGAGAACGCGGGCGGATTCACCAATGCGGTGACATCGGTATGCCAGCTGCTGTCGTAGGAGGTGCGTTTCCGTCCGTACTGCGCACTGTACCGGCGGCTGTCGATGGGCAGGATTTCCGGGAAACCCTCCGGCGGACTCTCTTCGTACGGATGCGCCGGAGTCACTTTGCCGAAGCGCCGGGCGAAAGCGATCTGTTCGGCGTGACCGATGTGCTGGTCGCGGAAGAACACCACCTTCCATCGCAGCAGCGCCTGCCTGATCTCGCCGATCACCTCGTCGGAGAGGTCGCCGGCGAGATCGACACCGGAGATCTCGGCACCGGTATGACCCGATTGCGGCGACACCGTGAGCGCCGTTCGCGGGGAGATGATTTCGGTCGCGGAAATTGTCATGGGAGCCACCGCCTGTTCGCGCCGGAGAAAATATCTGTCACCACGCTATGCCCGCGGGCCGTTCGCTCCGCCCGTTGCGATCCGGGCGATTGTTTTTCGCCGGAACGGCGTTACCGCGTTCGCCGCGAGACGTTTTCGAATCATCGTGATCGAGTCCGTGGCCCCGGAAACAACGGCGGCGCATTATTCCCGTGCGGCCGCGCGCGGCCGGAGACAACCCGCCGCCGACCCAGGAATACTGCCGATGAGTGCCGAATTTCTCTGGTACATACCGAATCAGGCCCGGCCGGGCCATCGCGGCGAACCGGTGAGCGCCGATCACAACAGTCTCGCCACCCTCACGGCCCAGGCGAAAGCCCTGGAAGAGTACGGATGGACGGGTGCGCTGATCGGCACCGGCTGGGGCCGGCCCGAT
>NZ_JBSFRU010000358.1:0-6288 GCF_053589395.1 Nocardia sp. NPDC003345 | reverse complement strand
CCGACCCGCAACCGGGTGTTCGGTGCGGTGAGATAGCCGAACCCGGGTGCGAATCCCACGAAGGCGCAGTACCAGGTCGTGCCGGTATGGGCCGCGATCACCTCGTCGACCGGCAGTGCCAGTGCCCGGGCGACCTCGTCGAGGTCGGGCCCGTCGTAGTGGACCGGAATCCGCACCGGCTCCGATGTTTCCGGCGATGTTCCACGGGAAACATCGCTCGGATCGGCGGCGTCCGCCGCGGCCACGAGGTGCTCCAGAACCGGGCGCATACGTGCGGCCGCAGCCGCCGAATCCACTGTCACCAGAACGGTTTCCGCCGCGGGCAGTACATCGGTCAGACCTGGGGGCCGCTGTCCGGTGAGGCGCTCGACCAGGTAAGGGATCCGGTCCGGATGGTCCGGGGCCAGCAGGAACGCCCGGTCACCGGCGGCCCGCACCGGCACCCGTGGCCCGGTGTCCGGACCCGTCGTCGGCAATAACCTCACCCCGTTCCGGCCGCTCAGGTGAAGGAGGCTACCGCGATTCCCGCGTCGTCGAGCGCGGCCCGGATACGGCGGGCCATCTCGACGGCGGCCGGGGAATCGCCGTGTACGCAGATACTGTCCGGCGACACCGTCACCGTCGTATCCTCGCCCGCGACCCGCGCGGACCCGGTTTCCGCCAGCGTCACCGCCTGCGCGACGGCGTGATCGGCGTCGAGAACCGCGCCCGCGGTACCGCGGGGAGCCAATCCGCCCGCCGCCGTATAGGCCCGGTCCGCGAACCCCTCACCGACGAACCTGATCCCGGCCAGGTTCGCCGAGTCCTCCAGCTGAGTACCGGCCGGGCCGAGCAGCGCGAGCGCGGAATCGTATTCGCGTATCGCGGCCACCACGGCGTCGGCGAGCTCGGCATCGGCCGCGGCCGCGTGATACAGCGCTCCGTGCGGTTTCACATAGCGGACCCGGTCGCCGGCCGCCCGTGCGAAACCGTCCAGGGCGCCCAGCTGGTAGAGGGTTTCGTCGCGGAGCTCGGCCGGTGCGACCGCCATCGCCCGCCGTCCGAACCCGGCCGGATCCCGGTAGCCGATATGCGCCCCGATCCGCACCCCCTTCGCTACCGCGAGGTCGCAGGTCCGCCGCATGATCGCGGGATCACCGGCATGGAACCCGCAGGCGATGTTCGCGCTGGTGACGATGTCCAGCATGGCCGCGTCCTCCCCCATGGTCCACGCGCCGAATCCCTCACCGAGGTCACTGTTGAGGTCGAGCCCCATTGCCGACTCCTCCTTCACGCCCATCACCATTGTTCCCCGATCCGGTTCGCAAGCGGCGCCTGTTGGCGAACAGGGCGAGAATCCCCAGCCCGTAGCAGCCCGCACCGGCCAGCACGACCGGCACCGAACGCCCATCGGCCGGGACGATCAGTGCGGTGACCGCGATCGCGAGGACGAAGGCGATATTGAACACCGTGTCCTGCAGGGCGAACACCTGGCCGCGACGGTCGTCGCCGATATCGATCTGCATGGCGGCGTCACCGGTCAGTTTGATCGTCTGGCCGGCCAGGCCGAGCAGGAAAGCACCGGCGAGCAGCAGCTGGTGGGCGCGCTGCGGTCCGGTGGGATCGGCGAGGGCGGTCGGTAGCACCAGCGTGAGCTGGACGACGATGGCGCAGCTCAGGCCGAGTAGAACGGTGCGGGGCCGGCCCAGCCGGGGGATCAGCAGAGGCGCGAGGAGCGCGGCGAGCAGCATCCCGGCGGCGGTCGCGGTGATCGCGACGCCGAAACCGATGAGACCGCTGTCGACGGCTGTCCCGCCGGACGGCGATTCGCGCAACACCAGAACCATGATCAGGGTGTCGGCGCCGAAGACCACCCGGTGGGCGCCGATACCGATCATCGCGGCGGAGACATCCGCCGAACGCCGGACCGCCCGTGCTCCCACGAGCAAACCGGACAGAACCGCGCGGACCGCGCCCACCGCCGCGCCCGGATCCGATTCGGGCCCGAGCGCGCGGGCGCGGAAGCCTGCCGCCAGCCACACTCCGGCCGCCGAACCCGTCGCGCTCATCGCCACCGCAACCGCGGCTCCGGCGTCCCCCGCGCCGATCGTGCCGATCACCGCGACCGCCGCCGCGGCGCCGCCGGCCGCGCACGCCGATCCGATGGTCGCCAGGAGCGAGTTGACGGGTACCAGCCGGTGCTGGGCGAGCACCCGGGGTAGCGCCGCCGAGACGCCCGCGGCGGTGAACCTGCTGATGCCCACGACGGCCAGGGCCAGCAACAGCAGCAGACCTGCCCCGGCCCCGGCCACCAGCCCGAGGGCGACCGCGCCGATCAGCAGCATGCGTAGGATATTGGCGATCAGCAGCACCAGCCGCCGATCCCACCGGTCCAGCAGGGCCCCGGCGTAGGGCCCGATCACCGAATACGGCAGCAGCAGGACCGCGAACCCCGCGGCCACGGCCAGCGGATCGGTCTCGCGTTCGGGGTTGAACAGGATCGCGCCGGACAGCGCCGCCTGGAACATTCCGTCGCCGAATTGGCCGCTGAAGCGCAGCAGCGTGAGCCGAACGGCGCCGGGACTCTCCCGGACCGCCGCGCGTAGCGCGGCCCACTTGCCGCTGGTGTCCGATCTCCGGGACCGCGCGGGCGCAGCCCTCCCGGCCGGTGCCGGGCCGGGGGTTACCGCGCCGTCGCGTCGCGAATGGTCGTGTTCGCCGGCGCCGGGTGTCCGGTCCGTGGCGGAGGGTTCGGGCGCGGAGCTGGACACCGCCGCGACGCTACCGGCCCCGTGGCCCGGGAGGTATTCCGGCCGTACCGGGTTCCCGGTCGGCGATGAGCAGATCGACCGCCTCGCGCATATCCGGGGCCATCGGCAGCGCGCCCAGCGAATCGGCGTCCACCCAGGTGTAATCGTCGTGTTCTTCCGGATCGAGCGTTATTTCGCCGGCTTCCGCCTCGGCGAGAAAACTGAATTTCCGCACCCGGGCCTTGGTGCGGGTCGCGTAGTCGAACCAGCCCAGGAAATCGGTGATCCGCTTCGCCACCAGCCCCGTTTCCTCGAAGAGTTCGCGGACCGCGCCCTCGAGCAGCGATTCCCCCGATTCCACCCCGCCACCCGGCAGTTCGTACATTCCGCCCAGGTAGTCGCCGGCGACCCGCCGCACCACCAGGAGTTTTCCGTTCCGGAAGACCGCGACGCCCACCACCAGGTCGGTGATGCCGTCACGCCCGGCGCCGGCGCGCAGCCGCTGTTCGATTCGCGCGAGAGCCTCGGGCCGCATCTCTCACCTCCCCGGTTTCGTATATCCATTTTCCGTGAACTTCCGTCGTGCCGCCGTTTCGGCCGCGGGTGCTCACCATCCGTTCACTTCGACGTCGCTCGCGTAAAATGCCGGGTGCGGACAATCGACGAGGTCGGGGTATCGCCGCGGTACTTCGCGCGAGAAAGGTAATTGTGCCGGAGCCGGAAGGGAGGCCTGCGATGCCCTCGCAGCCGACGCCGCATATCGAAGTACATCGCGCGGGTGATCGTCTGAAAACCCGGATATCCTGGCTCGATTCCAAGCATTCGTTCTCCTTCGGTTCGCACTACGACCCCGAGAACACCCATCACGGGCTGCTGTTGGTGAACAACGACGATATCGTGTTGCCCGGCCAGGGCTTCGAAACCCATCCGCATCGCGATATGGAGATCGTGACCTGGGTTCTCGAGGGATCGCTGGTGCACCAGGATTCGCTGGGCCACAGCGGGGTCATCTATCCGGGGCTGGCGCAGCGGATGAGCGCCGGTACGGGTATCCGCCATTCGGAGAAGAACGATTCCTGGCGGGTCGACCCGGGCCGGGCCGAGCACGAGGAACCGGTGCATTTCGTGCAGATGTGGGTGGTTCCCGACGAACCCGGGATCGAACCCGGCTACCAGCAACTGGAGATCGGAGATCAGCTCGCCGCGGGCGGCATGCTGACGGTGGCCTCCGGGCTGCCCCGGTACCGCGACCGCGCCGCCATCGCCATCAACAGCAGCCATTCGGCGCTGCACGTGGCGAAACTGGCGCCGGAGGGCGAACCCTCGACGCACCTGCCGGAGGCCCCGTACCTGCACGTCTTCGTCGCGCGGGGTTCGGTCGAGATGGAGGGCGCCGGCCTGCTGGATGTCGGTGACGCGGTGCGCCTGACCTTCTCCGGCGGTCAGCGCCTCACGGCCCGGGAACCGGCCGAAGTGCTGATCTGGGAGATGCACGCCCGGCTCGGCGTGCAATAGTCGTCCGAATAGTCCGGATAGGTCGACCCGGGTGGCGTCGAACCTCGACAATGGTGTGCGGACTCTGTGATGTGGACGCGCTGAGGAGGAACGTATGTCGTACCAACCGCCCGGTGGTGGTTATCCGCCGCCGGAGCCCTATCCGGGGCAGGGCCCGGGCCCGGGTCCCGGAGGGCAGCCGCAGTACTGGCAGGAATCGCCGAAGCGCAAGGGTATGGCGATCGCCGCTCTGGTGCTCGGCATCCTCGCGGTCCTGACCTTCTGGACCATCGTCGGCGGCATCCTGTTCGGGCTGATCGCCGTCATCCTCGGTGTGATCGCGATGGTGAAGTCGAGCCGGGGCACCGGCGGCGGCGGAGTCATGGCGGTGATCGGGCTGATCCTCGGCATCCTGGGAATCATCGGCGTCATCGTCGTCGCCGTGGTCGGCTGGGGTATCTGGCAGGATTCCGGCGGCCAGGACTTCGTCGACTGCGTGAGCAAGGCCGGGGGCGATCAGTCCGCGATCTCGCAGTGTGAGGACGAGTTCAACCAGCGGCTCGAGGACCAGTACGGCGTCACGATCGCACCGCCGGAACCGACCAACTGACCCGGACCGGCCGGGCGGCAGTCCCGGCCGCCCGGCCGCGGCACCGGCATACTGGGTTGTGTGACTTCCGACGTGACCAGCCCCTCCGGTATCGATCTGACCCACCTCGACCCGGCCGTCCGAGTGCAGGACGACCTGTTCACGCATGTCAACGGTGCCTGGCTGGCCGGGTACGAGATACCGGCGGACCGGGCGGTGGACGGCGCCTTCCGCACGCTCTACGACCGGGCGGAACTGGACGTGCAGGAGATCATCCGCACCGCCACCGGTGAGCCCGGCAGCGACGCCCGCAAGATCGCCGATCTCTACGCCTCGTTCATGGACACCGAGGCGATCGAGAACGCCGGCCTCTCCCCCGTCGCCGAGGAACTGGCGGCCCTGGCCCGGATCACCGACCGTGGTGAGTTCGCCGCCCTGCTGGGCCGGCTACAGCGCACCGGTGTGTCCGGCGCGGTCGCGGTGTATGTCGACACCGACGACAAGAACTCCCAGCGGTACCTGGTCTACGCGACCCAGTCCGGTATCGGTCTGCCCGACGAATCCTATTATCGATCCGATGAATACGCGCAGGTCCGGGCGAGTTATATCGCCCATATCGACCGGATGTTCGCGCTGGCCGCCACTGATCCCCGCGTTGCCGGGCTGCTCGGCGGCGATTCGGACGGAGCCGGGGATTCCGTGGGATCCCGGGTGTTCGAACTGGAACGCAAACTCGCCGCCGGGCATTGGGATGTGGTGCGCCGCCGGGACGCGGAACTGAGCTACAACCTCACCACCATCGCCGAACTCGCCGAACGCCACCCCGAGTTCGATTGGGCGGCCTGGGCCGACGGCCTGGCCCAGGGGGTTTCGGCCTCCGGGCCGGACCTGCTCGCGGAACTGGTCGTCCGGCAGCCCGATTACCTGAGCACCTTCGCAGCGGTGTGGGAGTCCGAACCGCTGGCGGAATGGCTGCTGTGGGCGCGCTGGCGGGTGCTGCGCGCCCGGGCCGCCTACCTCACCGAAGCGCTGGTCGAGGAGAGTTTCGATTTCTACGGCCGCACCCTGACCGGCGCCGAGGAGAACCGGGAGCGCTGGAAGCGCGGGGTCTCGCTGGTCCAGGATCTGCTGGGCGAGGCCGTGGGCAAACTGTATGTGGCCGAGCATTTCCCGCCCGAGGCCAAAGCGGCGATGGTGCGGCTGGTGGAGAACCTGCGCGAGGCGTATCGCCGCAATATCGCCGACCTGGAGTGGATGAGCCCGCAGACCCGGCGCGCGGCGCTGGCGAAACTGGAGAAGTTCAGTCCCAAGATCGGCTACCCGGACCGCTGGCGCGACTACTCCGCGGTCACGATCGACCCCGCCGATCCGGTCGGAAACTACCGCCGCGGCTATGCCGCCGAACACGACCGCGACCTGAACAAAATCGGCGGTCCGGTGGATCGCGACGAATGGTTCATGACCCCGCAGACGGTC